>DATDMX010000256.1:0-3295 GCA_036518575.1 Geobacteraceae bacterium
TTCCCGGCGGCGGTCCGCTCGCCGCTCCGGCTCTTCCCTCCACTCCCGAGACTCCCCCCGCATCTCCCTCAAAAAATTTTGCCGTTTTCTGTTTCTATTCCGGCGCGAGGGAATCGATCCAGTCGCTCGTGCTCATAACGCGGCCAAAGCGCATCGCCTGGGTGACGAGGATGGCGCGGTGAAGCTCCACGGCGCTCACGGTGCCGGCGTAGTTGGAGATGTCGAGAGTGCCGGTGGCGTCGGCGAGGAACTCCACGGAGAACCCGCGGTGGAACGCCTGGCGCGAGGTGGAGTCACAGCACATCTGCGTCATGTAGCCGCAGATGACGACCGTGTCCACGGCTTTACTTCGCAGCCAGATTTCCAGCTTGGTGCCGGTAAAACTCCCCGGCATTTCCTTTTCCAGGAGGAGGTCATAGGGGCGTTTGGCAATCTCGGGGTGGAGTTCCCACTCGGGGCTCCCTTTGCGAAAGAGGGAGGCGGTGGGAAGGGGGGACGAGTGCTGGATCACCGCCACCGGGACTCCTCGCGCATGGGCGACATCCATCGCCTTGAGGATGTTGTCGAGGCTCCCCGGGGGATGGGTGACGGGGAGCCGGCCGGTGAAGTATTCGTTCTGCACGTCAATGACGAGAAGGGCTGTGGTCATGGCGTTTCTCCTGTTTTTGCACGTTTGTTTGAACAGTGAGCTGCGGGCGATCTGCTGCGCTCGGTGCCCACGTTAATTATAATCGGAGGTGAGACTTTTTGCTGGGGGGCCTGAGAAAAAGAGGGGGGCTGAAAAGTGAAAAGCCGGGGAAAAATCCCCGGCCTTTCGTTCGCCCTGATGCTTGATTTTTTACGAGGTCTTCTCGTCCTCAAGGGTGACGATCCGCACCCTTGCGGTACCCTTGCCGAGAAAACCCAGTTTTTTCGCCGCTGCCCGTGAAAGGTCGATGAACGGCCCCTTTCGTTTGCGACAGCGATCATTGACGGTTACGACAACTTCCTTGTTGTTGGCCAGGTTGATCACCTTGACCGCGGTTCCGTGGGGGTGGGAGGGGTGGGCTGCCGTCAGTTTGTCCGGATTGTAGCGTTCCCCCGAATTCGTCCTTCTGCCGTTGTACCGTTTGGCGTAGTAGGAGGCAATTCCTTCGACCCCCTTGGTCTCCTTTGACTCCTTTGCCACGGCCGCCGGCGCGGCACTGCCTGATGCGGTCTCTTCTGCCTGCAGGGGAAGTGTGTGGACCGGGGAGAGCAGCTGACCGACAACGACAAGCAGCGTCAGCGTGCCCCGCAGGTTCAACGATGCCATGCGCACCTCCTTTTTGGGCGAGGGAGCTTTATAGCATGAATACTTTTTCAAGGTCAAGAAAAAAGCGGCAAATGTGACGGTAACCTATTGATAATAAAGAATAATTTGCGATGATGGCGACAACGTGCCAAAGTGTGGCGTGTGAGCGAAGTTTATGAGATATATCAGGATGTTACGTGGATTTTGCGGGCTCTGCGAGGCTCTCCCCCGCCGGAGCCCGCGGCAGACGGCGGGCTACTCTTTGTTGCAGGTGGCGATGATCTCGGCTATCTCTTCGTCGGACATCTCGGGGAGGACGACCGAACCGCTCTGGTCCTTGGTAATGCTCGTGATGCCGGGATAGTGTTTTTCCAGGTTGCGCAGATTCACGGCCTGGCGTTTCACGGTTTTCAGGAGCCGCCGGTTCTCGTCTTCCAGGTCATATTTCTCCAGGGCGGAGCGCAGAGCCAACTTGAGGTCCACATCGTTCCACGGCTTGGTGAAGAAGCGGTAAATCTCGCCGTTATTGACGGCCTTCATGGTTGCCTCGATGCTGGCGTGGCCGGTGAGCATGATGCGTACCGTCTCGGGGTAGCGCTGTTTGTAGATGGCCAGCAACTCGGCCCCTCCCATTCCCGGCATCCGTTCGTCAGAAATGACCACCTTGAACCGCTGGGAGGCCGCCATCTGCAGCGCCTGCTCGGCGTTTGTGGCCGCCTGCACCGTATAGGGTTCATCGATGAGAGCCCGCTGCAGGGCCTTGATTACATTCATCTCGTCGTCCACGAGCAGGATTGCGTCGGTCATGGCATGTTCCCCCTGTCGTCCAATGTATGCCGGCCGCGGTGCCGGCCTGGCAATGAAATGATTATGTCTTGGGCCGGCCGCAGAAGGGGCAGGACACCCATTCCTCCTCCAGCGGGACCCGGCAGTCGCGGCAGTAGTTCTGGCGGAAGCTGCCGCAAAACGGGCAGAAGAGAAATTTGGCGTCCACCATCCGCTCGCAGGAGGCGCAGCACCGCTCGAACCCCACCTGCGGGCCGATGACCCGCAGGATTTCGTCCAGCGAGGTTACCCCCTGCTGGACTTTGGCGATGCCATCCTCGATGAGGGTACGCATGCCGTTGGCCCGGGCCATTTCGAGAAGTTCCGACTCCTTGTAGCTCGTGCTGATGAAATGGCGGAAGTCGTCCGTCATGACGAAGAACTCGAAGACGCCGAGCCGTCCGGAGAACCCGGTGTGGTTGCACTTGTCACACCCCTTGCCCACGGGAACGCCGTCCTTGAACACATCGGCGGGGATACGCAGGAGGTTCAGCGTCTCCTGGGCCGCCGCCTCCATGCTCAGGCAGTGGCTGCAGATGCGCCTCACGAGGCGCTGGGCCATCACCCCCTCGAGGGCGGAGCCGATGATGTACGGCTTGATGCCCATGTCCATGAGGCGGGTGATGGAGGCTACCGAGCTGTTGGTGTGGAGGGTGGAGAGGACCATGTGGCCGGTGAGGGACGCTTTGAACGCCACGTCGGCCGTCTCGAAGTCGCGGATTTCGCCCACGAGGATCACGTCCGGATCCTGGCGCAGGGTGGCACGCAGCACCTGGGCAAAGGAGAGGCCGATTTTTTCGCGCACCGACACCTGGTTCGCCTCTTCGAGGAAGTACTCCACCGGCTCCTCGATCGTCTCGAAATTCTTGCTCCCTTCCATCATGGCGGCCAGGATGGAGTAGAGCATGGTGGTCTTGCCGCTCCCCGTGGGCCCCGTGGAGATGATGACCCCCTGGGGTTTTGTCACCATGGTGGTGATCTTCTTCAGGTCATCGGGGAGGACCCCGAGCTCGGGCAACTCCTTGATGGCGGCGCTCTTGTCGAGGATGCGCAGCACCATCTTCTCTCCGTTCAGGGTCGGCATGGAGGAGACCCGCATGTCGACGATCTTTGTCCCGGTCTTGACGGTGATCCGGCCGTCCTGGGGCCGGCGGCGCTCTGAAATGTCCATCTTGGCGAGGATCTTGATCCGGGAGA
>DATDMX010000257.1:0-2669 GCA_036518575.1 Geobacteraceae bacterium
TTCGGCGCCACCTGGAGAAGGTAGCGGCCGGTTTTCCCCACGAAACGTCGCATGAGCTCCGGCGGCACGTCGGCGGCGTTCACGGGCGCCGCATCGAGCGAGGTACGGAGCATCCCGATGCGCGACGGGAGTTCGGCGAACATCCCACCCTGGAAATCCTTGAGCATCCCCACGGCATTTTTGTCCTTCTCCTTCTCCAGCGTGGCGAAGAAGCTGTCGAGGGTGGCGAGGAAGCTCTTCACCGGCTTCGCCTCGGGCTTGTGCGCCCCTTCGAGGGACTTCTCGAGCTTCTCCACGCTGTTTCTGAAGTTCTCGAAGACCGTGGGAAGCTCCATGAGCCGCAGGTCTTCCTCGTAGGGGACCGGTTTGAGGCCATCGAGGGAGTGCTGTGCCTGTGCCAGAAGCCGGAGTTTTTCCGCCTGGTCGTCGGGAACGAAGGTGCCGGCCCAGACCACGTGGTCGACGTCGGGAAGCTTTTCCAGGGCCGCCGCCTTGGCCGCCGCCTCTTCCTTCGTGGCGGCGGTGACGACGGCGAAGTAGCCGGCGTTTTCCTTGCTCCGCATGAGCTTGTAGGCGTAGGTGACCGACTCCAGCCCCCGCGCCTGGAGGTTCATGAGGTTGTAGTCGAACTCGCTCCGGGAAAGGGGATAGAGACACGCGGCCGCCAGGACGAGGGCGACGGCGAGCACCGTACGCGGGTGGCCGAACAGAAGCTTTTGCCAGCCCGGCTCAGCCCTCTGCGGCCGGGGGCGGGGGGAGCGGCTGGGGAAGATGACGAGCAGCGCCGGCAGGACGGTGAAGGTGACGAGGACGCAGATGACGACGCCACCGGCGGCGATCACGCCAAGTTCGGCGATGCCCTTGAAGTCGGTGAAGGCGAACGTGACGAAGGCTGCGGCCACCGTGGCCGCAGCCATGACGATGGCCCAGCCGTTGCGAGCGATGGCGAGGTGCAGCGCTTCCAGCTTCTCCCGGCCGCGGGCCAGTTCCTCCTGGTAGCGGAGTACCACCTGGATACCGTACTCGATACCGATGCCGATGAGCATGACGGCAAAGACCGACGAGAGGATGTTCAAGTGCCCCACCGCCAGGGTGGCGAAGCCGAAGGAAAGGGAAACGGCCACCGCGAGCGACACCATGGCCGCCACCGTGTTGGCGATCCCCCGGAAAGCGAAGAGGAGGAGAACGATCGTAAGGACGAGGGTGATGACGGTGGCAAGGGTGATGTCCCGCTCGCTCGTGACCATCTCCTCGTGCTCCAGGACCGGCGTGCCGGTGATCCCCACCGTCACCCCTTTGAATTCGGGGAGTTTGGTGAGCGCACCGATCTCCCGGCGCAGGGCGTCGATGGCGGCGGCCGACGGCATGAAGCTCGTGTCGTCCCGCACGGGGAGGACGGTGAGCACCTGCTGGCGCCCCGCAGCGGCAAAGGACGATTCGGTCCCGTCGACCCGGCGAAACATCACTGACTCGAGCGAAAGCCCGGCCCCGCCCCCCTTGGCGAAGGTGCCGATGCCGTCGCCCAGTGCCCCCAGCATGAACACGAGGGAATCGAGCCGCTCCCCGCTTCCCGCCCCAGCCGGAGCGGCCACATAGCCGTCCATCTCCGTGGTGAGATGGGTAAAGAGGGTCTGGACCGAGGGGGCCGCTGCCAGCGCCTTGAGCGTGGGAGCCGCCTTGGCGAGGTTCGCGGTGAACGTGGCGAGCTCGTCCTTCGGCATGAGGAGAAGACCGTTTTTCTGGAAGAAGGGCAGCCCAAAGGGGAAGAAGACGTCGCGGAAGTGCTGTTGGTCGGCCCTGAGCTTCTCGGCCAACTTTTCGCCGAAGCGGCCGGCAAGGGCACTGTCGCCGCTCTCCATCACCACGGCGATCTCCTCCTGGTCGCCGAACTCGGCGCGGTAGGCCTGGTAGTCGCGGTTGAACGACGTATTGGCCGGCATCAGCTGGTCGCGCCCGGTGAGGAACTCCAGCTTCGCCTTCGTGAACAGGACGGAGATGACGGAGAGGAGAATGGCTGCGGAGAGAATGAGGCGAGGATGACGGGCGATGAAGCCGAAAGCGCCCCTTGTGGTCTTCACGGTTTGGTGCGTCATGAATGCATTTCCTTAGTAAGTCTGATGTATGGCAAAACTCCTGGAAAATATCACAAAGTTCCCTGTCAAATCAACCTTCGGATAAGCGGAGGTCAAGGTGACCCCAACCGGGCGGTTTCACGGGGAAAGAGGACAATTTTCGCAAAAGGGGTGTACCTTTTGACAAAAATGTGGTAATTAAATCCGATTGCGATTCTATACCGGGAGCTTTCCGCCGTCGTTTGCCAAGGCTCCCTGACTTCCCATCAACGAGGATGCCCACGGCATGAAATCCTGCAAGTACCCGATTTCACATGCACTCACATCATTGAACGGCGTAGCCCCCGAGGCGGATGAAAAACCAGCCCCGAAGCCGGGCGCGAAGATACATCATCTCCCCCACTCCATCTGGAAAAAGAAGGAAGGCGAAGCCCACTCCCCCCTCGATATCGCCATCGCGCGAAGCCGGGATTTCTTTTTCCGCGAGCAGCTCCCCGCCGGATACTGGTGGGCCGAGCTGGAGTCGAACGCCACCATCACTGCCGAATACATCATGCTCTTCCACTTCCTCGGCATGGTGGACCGGGAGAAAGAGCG
>DATDMX010000258.1:0-6419 GCA_036518575.1 Geobacteraceae bacterium
ACGGGGACAACGAAGTACAGCTTTCAATTGGGCTCGGCAAGCGCCGGCATACTCTGGTCGGAACGCGATCAGCTGCACAGCTTGCCCGTATGAACGACGACATCGTTCAAGCACCAAGGAGAAGGATCCCGAGTCTCGCCCGGGCGCTGCGATCGCGAAACTATCGGCTTTTCGTAGCGGGTCAGGGAGTGTCTCTCGTGGGCACCTGGATGCAGCAGGTGGCCATGAGTTGGCTTGTCTACCGCCTGACGGGGTCAGCCGTCCTCCTCGGCGTAGTGGGCTTTGCCAGCCAGATACCGAGCTTCTTCCTCACGCCGGTGGCTGGTGTTCTCGCCGACCGCTGGGACCGGCGGCGCCTCATCATGGGCACCCAGACCTTCGCCATGCTCCAGGCGTCGCTCCTCGCCTTCGTGGTCCTCGCGAACATCGTGCAGGTCTGGCACATCGTCGTACTGAGCGTGGCACTGGGTGTGGTGAACGCCTTCGACATCCCGATCCGGCAGGCGTTTGTCGTGGAAATGGTGGCCAACCGGGAAGACCTGGGAAACGCCATCGCCCTCAACGCCTCCCTGTTCAACGGCGCTCGCCTCGTGGGGCCTTCGCTGGCCGGGCTCATCGTGGCTGCGGCCGGGGAAGGTGTCTGTTTCCTCGTCAACGCCATGAGCTATTCCGGTGTACTGGCGGCTCTGGTCGCCATGCGCCTTGCGCCCCGTGCCCCCCGACCCGAGCAGCGTCACGTCCTTCACGAGCTGCGTGAGGGGTTTTCTTACGCCTTCGGCTTCGGCCCGATCCGGAGCATTCTCCTCCTCGTGGCGCTCATGAGCCTCATGGGTATGTCGTACGCCGTCCTCATGCCGGTCTTTGCCCGGGAAGTCCTCCACGGTGGGGCGAGCACCTTCGGATTTCTCATGACTGCGGCGGGTGGCGGGGCGCTGGTGAGCACGCTCTACCTCGCTTCCCGCCCGAGTGTACTCGGGCTGGGGCGCATCATCCATTTGTCCGTCTCCCTCTTCAGCGTCGGCATCGCGGTTTTCGCATGTTCCACGTCGTTCCCCCTGTCTCTTGCGGCACTCGCCGTGGTCGGATTCGGCATGACCGCCATGATGGCCGCGGGCAACACCATTCTCCAGACCATCGTGGAAGAGGAGATGCGGGGGAGGGTCATGAGTTTCTACTCGGTCGCATTCAGCGGCATGGCGCCCTTTGGGAGTCTTCTGGCCGGCTGGCTCGCTGCGAGCATCGGCGCCCGTCAGACCCTTCTCCTGGGGAGCGTTACCTGCCTGACCGGAGCAGTTCTCTTTGCTCGACATCTGCCGAGCATTCGGGAAAAAGTACGGCCGATCTACGCACGCAAAGGGATCATTTCCGAGGCCGGCGCAGGAATCCGGACCGTCGTACGGGGAGAAATTGAGGGGTAGCTGGACGGCGCTGTAGCTTGTGCACTGACGTGGAGGTGCAGCGGCCACTCGTCATGAGAAGCAGGTTTCATTATGTGTGAGAGGAGCGAAGATGGCTGGACGAGAGCTGTTGCGTGACCCGGTCTGGCAGGGGGAAGAACTTGGTGAAGCGCTCCCTGATTCCCCGCATGCTGTATCGGTGGCTCTTCCCCGCTGGCAGGATGTGGTGGGATATGAGGAAAAGTGGCCCGAGGTGGTTGACCGGCTGAAGAGTGGCTATCCCCGGTTCGTCATCCATCGCCTGGTGCGAGAGCTGGCCCGGCAGGCTGGCGGAGAGTGCCCGTGCCTCGTGTTTCCGTCGGCAGAAACAGCCAGGCTATGCGTCGACTTCATCGTTCGGCAGAGCGGAGCAGGGGCCGTAGTGCTGCCCCAGGGCGATGTCTGGGGGGTCGCGACGAGCGTGCGTGGGGTTGACGCGCTCAAGGCGTTCTGGCAGCATACGGGGCTCATTGTCTCGACCCGACAGGCCGAAGCGGAACTGTCGGGCCGCGGCTCTGGCAAGGGGGAGGGCGATAGTTACGACTCCCTCAGGTCCCAGATCGCCTCCCTCTACGATTGCGCAGCCGACGATGTTTTTCTTCAGCCCACCGGCATGGCTGCCATGTTCGCAGCGCTGCGCGTCGTAAGGAGTCGCATGCCTTCGGCGCCGACGGCACAGATCGGTTTTCCCTACGTGGATACGCTGAAACTCCAGGAAAAGTTCGGGTGCGGTGTCACGCTGCTGCACGACCTGGAACACTGCAGCGCCAACCTGAGGAAATTGCTCCTCGACGCGCCCCTCGCCGGCTGTTTCTGTGAACTGCCCGGTAACCCGCTCCTGGGCTCCGCCGATCTGCGGGAGATAACGCCGGTTCTGCGTGAGCACGGGGTGCCACTGGTGGCCGACGACGTCGTTGCCACCCCTTTAAACGTCGATTTGAGCGGTCACGCCGATCTCATTGCCACCAGTCTGACGAAATACATCGTCGGCAGTGGCGATGCCATGGGTGGCGCACTGATCTGCAACCCCAGGTCTCCTTACTACGCGGAGCTGAAACGCTTTGCCGCCGGCCTGCATGAAGAGCTTCTCTGGCACGAGGATGCCGCGGTGCTTGCAACGAACATTGCCGACTTTCCGCACCGCATGCGCCGGCACAATGCCAATGGCCTGATCATTGCCGAGCGTCTGCGCCGCCATCCGCTGGTGGCTGAGGTATGGTATCCCAAGTGGTCGTTTGGTGAGGCGTACGAGGCCGTGCGAAGGCCGGACGGCGGTTGGGGGGGGCTCGTGACCTTTCTTCCGCAGGATGCGGAAACAGCTTCCCCGCGCATCTACGACAGTCTGGCGGTCTGCAAGGGACCGAGCCTGGGGACGACCTTCACCCTGGCGTGCCCCTTCACCCTGTTGGCTCACTACACGGAGCTGGCGTGGGCCGAATCGTGCGGCGTTCCCCGTAATCTCATCCGCATTTCGGTCGGGCTCGAGGACCCGGAAGATCTGTGGCAGCGGATCGCACGAGCGCTCGAAAATGGCGCATCAAACCGGATTATAGATAACCATCTGGCAGAACGAGGAGGAAGTGTTACATGAAAGTAGTGGCTATCAACGGCAGCGCCCGCAGGGACGGCAACACCGCCATTCTCATCCGGCATCTCTTTGCCGAGCTGGAAAAGGAGGGAATCGAGACCGAGCTGGTGCAGCTCGCGGGACACGTCATCCGCGGCTGTACCGCCTGCAACCTGTGCCGGACCAATCTGGACCGGCAGTGCGCGATCAAAAACGATATCGTCAATGAGATCATCGGCAAGTTCATTGAGGCGGACGGGATTATCCTCGGCTCGCCGACCTATTTTGCTGACATCACCTCTGAACTGAAGGCGTTGATCGATCGGGCGGGGCGGGTAGGGGGAGCCAACGGCGGCCTCTTCCGGAGGAAGATCGGGTCGGGCGTGATCGCCGTGCGCAGGGGCGGGGCCATCCACGCCCTCGACTCCATCCACCATTTCCTGCACATCGCCCAGATGATCGTGCCGGGCGCAAGCTACTGGAACGTGGGGATCGGCCGGGAGGTTGGCGAGGTGGAGCAGGACGAGGAAGGGCTACGCAACATGCGGGTGCTGGGGGAGAACATCGCCTGGCTGCTGAAACTCACCCGGGCCGCAGCTTCCCGGCAGGAAGCGGCCGTCGGCGGCATTCATCACATCTCGGTCCGCACGGCCGACCTGGATGCTTCGCTACGCCTCTATCGCGATCTGTTGGGGATGACCGTGGTGAACGAATTCGGCACGCCGGAACGGCGGATTCTTCTCCTCGGCAGCGGGGACGGCAGTCATATCGAACTGACCGTTCAGGTTTCCGTTGCCTCGGTTGACAACCCCTCGCCTGCGAACGGCCCGCTCCTCCACGTCGCCCTTAAATCCCCCGATGTCCGCCGCTCCACCGAATTGATCCGCGGCGCTGGCTACGAGATTACCGTGGAACCGAAAGATGTGCGGCTCGGCCCGCAGCAGGCGACCATCGCCTTTTTCACCGGGCCGAACGGCGAATCGGTCGAACTGTTTCAAACCACATGAGGATGAATCAAATGAACCCCATAATCCTGTTAGTGATTCTTGCGGCATTGTCAGGCTGTGCGCCGGGACGGCGATTCTCAGGCGACTGAAGATAGTCGGCACTCTTGCCTGATCCGCCATTCGTAAATCAAGAAAGGAAACCATCATGAGCGTGCAGACCGCAATCAGGGAGCGCCGCAGCATCCGTGCCTATCAGGATAAACCGGTCGAGAACGAGAAGCTGAAGCTGGTGCTCGAAGCAGGCCGGCTGGCTCCTTCGGCGCGCAACCGCCAGGAGTGGAAATTCATCGTCGTGAGGGACCGTGAAACGAGGGTACGGCTCGCCAAGGCTGCCAACGACCGGCAGTTCATCGGCGAAGCCCCGGTGATCATCGCCGCCTGCGCCACCGAGGCGGAATACGTCATGAGCTGCGGTCAGCTGGCCGGCACGGTGGATACCTCCATCGCCTTTTCATTCCTGATCCTCCAGGCCCAAGAACTGGGGCTCGGCACCTGCTGGCTCGGGGCCTACGACGAGAAGGAAGTCAAGGCGCTCCTGGACATACCGCCCCATGTGCGGGTCGTGGCCATGACTCCGCTCGGCTACCCGGCCGAAGCACCGGAGGCGAAGCCGCGCAAGGCACCGGAAGACGTTTTCGCTTATGAGCATTATGGGAGGTAGGAACTATGTCTGATGCGATACACCGCACTGCCGCAGAGGGGTTCACCCGTGCCGCGGCATCTTACGAGCGGGGCCGTCCCGGCTATCCCACCGCAGCTATTGACCTTCTCGTTAACGGGCTGTCCCTCGGGCCCGGCAAGGTGGTGGTCGAGGCCGGGGCAGGGACCGGCAAGTTCACCCGTCTTCTCGCCCCTTCGGGGGCGCGGATCATCGCCGTGGAACCGGTGGCGGAGATGCGGGGGAAGTTATCCGCGCTCCTGCCGGAGGTCGAGGTGCTCGACGCAACCGCCGAGTCAGTCCCCTTGCCGGACAACTCAGTTGACGCCATGGTGGCGGCACAGGCGTTCCATTGGTTTCGGGGAAAGGAGGCGCTGGCCGAGTTCCACCGCGTGCTCAAACGGGGAGGGAAACTCGGTCTGATCTGGAACCGGCGGGACGAATCGGTCGACTGGATGGCGAAGCTGGCGCAGATCGTTGACCGCTTCGAAGAGGGGGCTCCTCGCTACAAGAGTGGCGACTGGGTTCGGGCCTTCGACGATACGACGCTCTTCGGCCCTCTGCACCACACGGAATTCGGCTATACGCAGACCGGTACCATCGACACCGTCCTTGAACGGGTCGCCTCCATGAGCTTCATTGCGGCGATGTCTGCTGTCGAAAGAGAACGGGTACTCGACGAGGTGAGGTCGCTCGTCCTTCATCATCCGGCGACCAGGGGGCGAGAACGTATCGGCATACCTTACCGGACAGACGTGTACATCGCCGAACGGCTCTGACGGGAAGCTATCCGGAGGGCAAAATTGTTGACAAGTATTTAATGTATTGTTTATATAATCCATAGAACTAATTGTGTAAGCTGACCAGACAGCTGGAGGCCAAGGGAGATCTCTTGGCCTTTTTTTGTCTGATACAAACACAGAAGGAGACACCATGGAACTCTTTGCAGCAATCAAGGAGCGTTACAGCTACCGGGGTACGTTCGTACCGAAACCGGTGCCGGAAGAAGACCTGAGGAAGATTGTCCAGGCCGGGCTCGATGCCCCCAGCGGCAAGAACCTCCAGACGACGAAGTTTGTCATCGTCACCGACCCCGACAAGCTGGCGAAGATAAGGGGAGCCTTCTCGGGTCAGGCTTTCATCGAGACCGCACCGGCGTTCATTGCAGCCGTCATCGACGCCAACCCCCAACCGGCACCGGAATATGCCTACACCTTCGAGGTCGAGGATACCTCGGCGGCAGTCCAGAACATCCTTCTGGCCATAACCGCTCTCGGGTACGCATCGGTGTGGCTCGATGGCGTGCTGAGGTATGAAGGCCGCGGCGAGAAGGTCGGTGAGGCCATCGGTCTCCCTGCATCCAAGAAGGTGCAGATACTTCTCCCTGTCGGCGTTGCCGCTGAGGCATACCCCCGCAAGGAAAAGCAGGTTTTTGCGGAGCGCGCCTGGTTCAACGCCTGGGGCGCTGCGTAGCGAAGCGGGGCTGAAGTCGATGATACCCATCGATCCGGCAAGCCTCTGGAATGCCCGCTACGCCCGGCGCAACGAGGCTCAGGCAACGAGCGGCGACCCGTGGCTGGAGCGCTGGCGCCATCTCATTTTGAACGGGCGCGGCGGGAAGATCCTGGAGCTCGGCTGCGGCCTTGGCCACGACAGTCGCTACCTGAGCGAACAGGGGTGCGATCTCATCGCTTCGGATTACTCTGCTGAGGCGCTCCTGGCTTGTCGGCAGGTGGCACCACGGGCAGAAC
>DATDMX010000259.1:0-3340 GCA_036518575.1 Geobacteraceae bacterium
ATCTCCTGGATGATCTGCGGCAGGGTGTCGGCCTCGGACTCCACCGCGGCGGTGAGCGGATAGCAGCCGAGGGTGCGGAACCGCACCGACTTGTACTGCACCTCCTCTCCCGGTTTCAATTCCAGCCGGTCGTCGTCCACCATGATGAGCATGCCGTCGCGCTCCACCACCGGCCGGACGGCGGCGTAATAGAGGGGGACGATGGGAATGTTCTGCAGGTGGATGTACTGCCAGACGTCGAGCTCGGTCCAGTTGGACAGCGGAAAGACGCGGATGCTCTCGCCCGGCTTGATGCGGGTGTTATAGAGGTTCCAGAGCTCGGGGCGCTGGTTCTTCGGATCCCAGCGGTGGTTGGCGCTGCGGAAGGAGAAGATTCGTTCCTTGGCCCGGGATTTTTCCTCGTCCCGGCGGGCTCCGCCAAAGGCGGCGTCGAACTTGTACTTGTCGAGCGCCTGCTTCAGCCCCTCGGTCTTCATGATGTCGGTGTAGAGCGCCGAGCCGTGGGTGAAGGGGGAGATGCCGTTCTTCACCCCTTCCTCATTCACGTGCACGATGAGGTCGAGGCCGCATTCTTTCGCCATCCGGTCGCGGAACTCGATCATCTCGCGGAATTTCCAGGTGGTGTCCACGTGGAGGAGCGGAAAGGGCGGGGGGGCCGGATAAAAGGCCTTGCGCGCCAGATGCAGCATGACCGCCGAGTCCTTGCCGATGGAGTAAAGCATCACCGGGTTGGCGAATTCAGCCACCACTTCGCGGATGATGTGGATGCTTTCGGCTTCGAGTTGCTGCAGATGGGTCAAATTCCCAGACATCTAGATTCTCCTTCGGCGGAACAGGTTCACCCTTTGTACCATCGACAATGGGCTGCGGATTTTGCGTCAGGTCGTCGCACCCGCAGGAGCGACCACGGAGGCGTAGCAGCGCTACGCCGTACAAGGGAGCGACGAGGACGGCGGCGAGATGGCGTGAAAGTCGCAGCCCCTAGCGCCGGTGGAGGCCGCACTCTTTGTGTTCCGGATTCTCCCACCACCATCTCCCGGCCCGGGGATGCTCGCCCGGGGCGACGGGGCGCGTGCAGGGGGCGCAGCCGATGGAGGGGTAGCCCTGTTTGTGGAGCCGGTTCGTGGGGATGCGCCGGGCTTTGGCGTACTCCCAGACCTGTTCTTCCGTCCATTCCAGGAGCGGGTTGATCTTGAGGATGCCGCCGTTCACCGTGTCCGTCTCGATGGGGGCAAGGCCCGTACGCGTGACGCTCTGCTCGCGGCGCATACCCGTGATCCAGCCGGCAAGCCCCTTGAGGGCTCGGGAGAGGGGCTCCACCTTGCGGATGTGGCAGCACTCGTGACGGTTTTCGAGCGACTCCCGGAAGGAATAGGGACCTTTCTCCCGCAGGAGCCGTTCCACCGCATCGGCCTGGGGGAAATACCAGTCGATTTTCACGCCGTAGCGCTCCGTGATGGCATCCGCAACTTCGTATGTTTCCTCGTTGAGGCGGCCGGTGTCCAGCGCGAAGATGCCGCTGGGAAGCGCCAGCTCCCGTGCCATATCGATGATCACCACGTCCTCCACCGAGAAGGAGCAGGCGAGCGCCACTTTGCCTTCAGCTTTGGCTACGCCGCTGCGCAGAATATCCCGGGGGTCTGTCTGGCCGTCGATGGCGGTTATGGGGGCGGTGGTCGTGCTCACAATGGTTCCTTTTTGAGAGAATTTTACAGAAACTAGACGTGAATAAAATGTAGCTTTAACTACAAAATAAGTCAAGAAATAAATTTGTCAATTACTACAGTGAAGGAGTAGAGAATTGAGCTGCCGGAAGGTCAGATTTTCAGCCCCAAAAGCGGCCAGACGAACATCACCGAGGCGAGGAAAAGGAGCCACGAAATGGCCATGATGATCGCACCGGAGACGATGATGTCGCGGCTTCTGAGGAACCCCGAGGCGTAGGAGATGGCGGTGGCCGGCGTTCCCATGGGGAGGCAGTAGGCAAGCCCCGCAGGGAGGGCGATGGCGAGGGTCATAACCTTGGGGTCCATACCGGTGCTCGTGCAAAGCCCCATGCCGATGGGCATGAGGATGGCCACCACGGCGGCGTGGCTGATGCATTCGGTAAGGATGATGGCCACGAGGGAGATCACCGCGATGACCGCCAAGGGGGAGTGGGAAAACATCCCCATTCCCTTGCGCACGAGCCAGATGGCCGCGCCGCTCTTCTCCAGGGCGTTGGCCAGGGCGATGGACCCGCCGTACATGAGGACGATCCCCCAGTTCACATACTCCTCGATCGTCTGCCAGGAGACGACCCGGAAGGCGAAGAGGGTCGCCGCGCCCAGGATGGCGATGGCCGCAAGCCCGGTCTTCTCCCCGAGAATTATCCAGCCGGCGACGGTGGCAGCCATGACGACGGCGGTGATCTTCTCGTCGTAGCCCATCTTGCCGCTCTCCAGCCGCTTGCGGTTGAGGAACCTGCGTCCTTCCGCCACATCCTCCAGGTCGGGCGGGAAGAAACGGACGAGGAGGAAGAAGCCGATACCGAGAAGCGGCAGGACGATCATGCACGAGGCGAAGGTCCATTCGAGGAACGTGAAGTGGAGACCGGTGGATTCCCGGAGCATCCCCGCCGCCAGCGGAGCCCTGGCACCCCCCAGAAACGTGGCGATCCCGCCGATGATGCAACCCCAGGCAATGGCCATGAAGATGAGGCGGCCGAAGCTGCTCGTTCCCTTCTCCAGCTTGAGGGCCGTGGCGATCTCGGCCACCACGGGAAACATCATGGCTGCCACGGCATGCTCGCTCATGATGAAGGAGAGGAGGGCCGAGAGGAGGAAGACCGTCGCCGCCAGCCGCGTCGGGGTCTTGCCAAACCTGGCAAGCATGGCGCGGGCCAGCCGGGCCGAGATGCCGGTGCCGGTCATGGCCGCGGAAAGGATGAAGGCCCCGAGGATGAAGAAGACCGATTCGTTGCCGAACAGGGCATAGGTCTTCTTCGCCTCCATGATCCCCAGGAGCGGCAGCATCACCATGGAGAGGAGGGCGGTTACCGCGATGGGGAGAAGGCCCGACACCCAGAGAAAGACGGTGGCGCCGAAGAGGACGAGGGAGCGGTATCCCTCTACCGAGAGCCCGTCGGGAGGAGAGACGTGCAGGAGCACCGCCACGACGACGGCGAGGGCCGCCATTACCTGGTAGCGGGCCGTGCGGTCGAGGATGATGAGCCAGAGCGGCCGGTTATCGTATTTTACGGGGGTTTGAAATATCTGGTCGCTCATGTCGCTTCCGTTGTCGGATCGCGCGGAGCGGGACGCCGCCTTTTCCGCCATCTCTGCGTCAGGCTTCCCGCCTC
>DATDMX010000260.1:0-2509 GCA_036518575.1 Geobacteraceae bacterium
CGCCGGGGCAAGCCGGCTCTTGAGCTCCGCAACGATGTGGGCCCCGGCGCCGGCAGCCTCATCCTCTCCTCCCTCGGCTGCCAGGAGGACGCCGATATGGTCCTGCGCCATGAGAAGAAGCTTGACGAGGCTTTCGTCGACGGCAAGCTCGCCGTTACGGACGCATTCGAAGACCGACTCCACCTCATGGGTGAATGTTGCCACGGTATCGAGGCCGAACATGGCGCTCGTCCCCTTGATGGTGTGGAGGGCGCGGAAAATCCGGCCGATCAGTTCGCCGTCGTCGGGCATTCCTTCCAGGTCGAGAAGGGCGCTTTCGAGATCTGCCAGCAGGTCGCCCATCTCTTCCCGAAAGGCCGCCATGGGAAGCTCCGTCATGTCTCGTCCTCCTCGGGGGAAGAGCTGAGCCCGCCGCTCCACAGGCAGGCACATTTCAGATCCCCGACACAAACGGCTTGCCGGGGAAACCCTGCCTCGCGGGCACGAGCTGTGAGAAGGGGGGGAAGGGGAGAGGAGAGAGTAAAGCCGGAACCGACAGCTACGGCCGTGCGGTGGGCGGAGCAGATAAGCTGGAGTCCGGCGAGATCGATACCGGTGGCTGCTGACAGATCGAGTCGCACCGACCGGTGCGCCGCGAGCGCCTCCTGCAGGGCACCGAGAATCTCGCCGCAATGCGCGAGGTCGAAGATGCCCTCAACCTTGATGGTCTGCACTTCTTCCATGTCCTGCCCCCGCTGCGGGTTGTTGCCCCGCTGATGCCGAACAGTTCACACGATCTCGTCAGCCGCTCAACAATGATATCTTGCTCCTTTTTAATTTCAACACGCGCTTACGTGACAATTTACTCACTGCCGGACAGACGCCGTTATTCGGGAAATTACTTGACATTGTCATCGACTCACTATATTGTGAAAATCACTTTCAACATGGAGGGGCGGAGTGAAACGGGCCAAGAAGAAGATATTCCGCGATTTCATCACGCTGAAGGGACTGAAATCCACCCGGCAGCGCGACATCATCCTCGACGCCTTCCTCTCCTCCGATCGGCACATGAGTATCGAGGAGCTCTACCTGAAGCTGCGGGCAAAGAACCCGAACATCGGCTACGCCACCGTCTACCGCACCCTCAAGCTCTTCGCCGAGTCGGGCATCGCCCGGGAAATCCAGTTCGGCGACGGTCAGACCCGCTACGAGCACGTGGCCGAGGGAGAGCACCACGACCACCTCGTCTGCACGCGCTGCGGCACCATCGTGGAATTCGAGAACGAAACCATCGAAAAGCTCCAGCAGGAAGTGGCCTCCACCCACGGGTTCCTCATCGAAACCCACAAGCTCGAGCTCTACGGACTGTGCGAAAAATGCCGTAAATAAAAATTTTTGATTAAATATTGAAAGTGATATCCATTAACAGCAAAAAACACTGGCGGCGTTGAAAAACGTCACGAGGAGGTCGGGATGCACGGCGCAAGCGAGCGAGAAGGCGAGGCGTACCCATAGGTACGTTGAGCTTTTGAGCGAGCGGCAACACCGCAGACCGGCCCCGCAGTAGCTTTTCAAGGCTGCCAGAAGAAGAAGGTTCCATGGCACTGTTCAAGAAGAATCCCTCCTGTCACAGCACTCCCGGCGCCGCACCGGCGACCACGGCAAAGAAGGTGGCCCTCGTCGGCAACCCCAACGTGGGGAAGAGCGTCCTCTTCAACGCCCTCACCGGCGCCTACGTCACCGTCTCCAACTACCCGGGGACCTCGGTGGAGGTGGCGCGGGGCAACGCCGTCATAGACGGCGAGCAGTACGAGATCATCGATACGCCGGGAATGTATTCCATCCTCCCCATCACGGAGGAAGAACGGGTGGCACGGGAAATTCTCCTCACCGAATCTCCCGACCTGGTGCTCCACGTCCTCGACGCCCGCAACCTCGAGCGGATGCTCGTCATGACTCTCCAGCTGATCGACGCGGGGCTCCCGGTGGTCCTCGTGGTGAACATCATGGACGAGGCGGAGCGGATGGGTCTTACCATCGATATTCCGCTCCTGGCGGAGAAACTCGCCATTCCGGTAATCGGAGCAGCCACGGCCAAGAAACGGGGTCTTACCGAAATCCGGGCGACCATCAGTTCCCACCGCAAGGGTGCGCACGCGGTCTTCGGTTACTCGAAGCGGCTGGAGGCCGACATCGCCGGGGTGGCCGACCTCATCACGGGTGACTACCCCCTCGCCCGCAAATCCCTTGCCCTGTTGCTGCTCCAGCGCGACGAGGAGGTCGCCGAACTCGTCAAGACGAAGGAAGGCGAAGCTTATGCCGCCATCGAGGCACGGGTGAAGGAGACAATCTACGAGCGGCGCGACTCCTTCCATCTCGATCTCTCCCTGGAGCGAAAAGATATCGTCAAGGGGCTTCTCGACGGCGTTTTCCGCCTCCCCGACAAGAGAAAGGTCACCTTCAACGAGCGCCTTTCCAACCTGACGGTACGCCCCCTCACGGGTGTCCCCATCCTCCTTGTCGTCCT
>DATDMX010000261.1:0-20380 GCA_036518575.1 Geobacteraceae bacterium
CGGAACTTCACGTAGACGGAGGGGGAGGTCTTGTCGGCGTACTCAACTTCCGCCTCGGCGAGCGCCGTGACGCAGGAGGAACACCAGTGGACCGGCTTCTTACCCCGGTAGAGGCCGCCGTTATGGGCGAACTTGGCGAGCTCGGCCGCGGTGAGCCCCTCGTACTCGTAGTTCATGGTGAGATAGGGATTCTCCCAGTCGCCGAGGACGCCCAGCCGCTTGAACTCGTCGCGCTGGATGCCGATGAACTTTTCCGCGTACTTGCGGCACTCGCGGCGCATCTCCAGCTTGGAAATCTCGTGCTTCTTGCTCCCCAGGTTCTTCTCCACCTGGAGCTCAATGGGAAGGCCGTGACAGTCCCAGCCGGGAACGTACGGGGCACTGAACCCCGACATCCGCTTGCTCTTGAGGATGACGTCCTTGAGGATCTTGTTAAGGGCGTGGCCGATATGGATATGGCCGTTGGCGTAGGGAGGGCCGTCGTGGAGGATATAAGTCGGTTTCCCGGCTCCCGCCTCTTCGATCTTGCCGTAGAGGTTCCTGCTCTCCCAACCGGCGAGGATCTCCACTTCCCGCTGGGGAAGATTGGCCTTCATGGGAAAATCGGTGAGGGGGAGATTGAGGGTTTCTTTGTAATCCATAGTTACTCCTTCACGTGCCGGGGCACTCCGCTGTCGCGACTCACTCGGGCGACGGTCAAAATCATTTACATACAGCGAACCCATTGAAAAGTCAAGGCGAAAGGCTTTGCCGACACTTCCGTCGACTTCTCGGAATGGACAAAAAAAGGGGTGCCGAACGGCACCCCTTGTGGGCGGTCATGGTAAAGACCCGCGCTTAATGCGATCCCTTGAGGAAAGCAAAGATCATGAGCACCAGGAGAAGAATCCCGATGGAAAGGGCGGTGAAACCGAAGGTCTTGAAGAGGAAGTCGTAGACGACGCCACTCGTTTTCTTCGCCTTGAACTCTTCGGTGATGCCGTCCTGCTCATAGCGCTTCCACTGGTCGCCACGCTCCTCGATGAACTCGTGCTTGGACATCTGGCCATTGAAGATGACGAAGTCCATGGGGAACTTCTCCGGACGGCCGTGGGTGTTGAAGAAGTGGACCGTGAAGATGAAGCCGGTGGCGAGAAGCGCCTCGTCGGAGTGGACGATGGTGGCGACGTTGAACATCCAGCCCGGGAGGAAGTAGCCGAATATCTCCGGGAACCAGAGCATGAGGCCGGAACCGCCGATGGCAAACATACCCCAGAAGACCGCGATGAAGTCGAATTTCTCCCAGTATGTCCAGCGCTCGAAGGTGGGCTTGGGTGCCCGGAAGAAGAACCAGCGCACCATGCCGATCACGTCCTTGATGTCGCGCAGGTTCGGGCAGAGGGAGTCAGGCCCGAAGAGGCGCTGGAGGAAGTTCCCCCTGAGATCCCTGCGGATGAAGAGGAAGTGGATGCTCATGGCAATGGCGGAGGAGAAGTAGACGAAGGTTATGCCGGCACAGATGCGGTGGATGAGGCCGGCATTGGCCGAGCCGCCGTAGATGCCCATGAGGACCTTCGCCCATTCCTGGTCGCTGAACTTGAGCGGCAGACCCGTGAGGGAGAGACCGAGGAAGCTGATGATGACGAGGAGGTGGAGGAAGATGTGACGCGTCTTGAAGCGCAGGTACTGCTTGTGGCCGTCGGGAATGGTGTGCTCCACGTGCCCTTCTTCCAGGGCGGCCTGCTTCTCGCGGTTTTCCACAAAGCCGCGGAACATCCAGAGGAGCGTGTGAATCCAGAACACGGAGAAGGTGCCGACGAGGAGTCCGGTCATGGCCACGAAGGTCCAGTAGAGGATCGGGTACTTCTCCCGGTCGTTATGCTCGCCGTGGGCGTAGAACTTGGCGAAGAGCGGAGAGGCATGGGTGTGGCACTGGGCGCAGGTTTTCACCAGGTTCTGCGCATTGACGCTCGACTTGGGATCCTTGGCCGGCAGGACCGCGTGGGCCGTGTGGCAGTCGGCACACCCGGCCACCTTGTCGGGGAATCCGAGGCGGTAGTTCTTACCGTGGTAGCTTGCCATGTAGGTCTTAACAGCAACGGTGAAGACGCCGTTACGCTGCATCATCTTCTCGTCGCTGTGGCACTTCATGCAGACTTTCGTGTGGAATTCACGATGCTCGTGCTCCGTGCCGAGCTTTTTGATCTCGTGGAGGTTGTGACAGTCATGGCAGGCAGCCGAGTCTTGGTTTCCGGCAGCGACAGCCTTGCCGTGGACGGACTGCTGGTAGATCGCCTCTTTGTCGTGACACTGGATGCACTTGGCAACGGCGATGCGCTTGTCCTTTTTCCAGTAGGTGTGGGTGTGGATGTCGGTATGGCAGTCGGCACACTTGACGTCGGCCTGCACGTGCACGCTGTTGTAGTGCTCGGCGTTTTCCTTCTTGTGGCAACGCTCGCACCGGACCTTGCCGACCTTCACCTCTCCCCGCATGTGCTTGGAGAGATCGATGATCTCAACATGGCAGCTCGTACAGGCATTCTTGCCATGGACCGAGGCGGCAAAGGCGGCTGCGGATATCTTGTTGCTGTGACAGCCAAGACAGGTTGCCGGGTCGATGGCCATTCCCTGTTCGGCCGCGGCTGGGAAGCTTACTGCCAGAAGCAGCAGCAGCGCAGGAATGAGACGGACAACAGACGATAACATGTACTCCTCCTGATGTGAAAAATGGGAAAAGGTGTGGGGCGTCTCCGCGCGACCATGGACCACAGCGCTGCGACGCAAGAGTTAAGAAATCTCAAGGAATGGATAATAATAAAGGCTTAAGCAAAATGCAATGAAAAATGTATAAAAAAAATATACATGTTGCCGTGTTTTAAAGGCATCCCGCCGCCTTTTCTTCGCTAAAACAACGGACGTATTTTACATAACTATTACAATCACTAGTGCTCCTTTCTGTTAGCATAGGCATGCTAGAAGAGCGCCAAGGAGGACGCAACGATGATACGACCGCTAACCATCGGAAAATACACGGTACCTTACCCCCTTATCCAGGGAGGAATGGGCGTGAGAATATCGGGCGGGTCGCTGGCCGGCCATGTGGCTCGCTGCGGTGGCGTGGGACTCGTCGCTGCCGCCGGCATCGCCCTGAACAGCGAGTTTTTCGACGGCACCAACTACCTCCAGGCCGAACCCGAGGCATTCAAGGCCGAGCTCAGGAAGGCCTACGAGATCGCCCCCGACGGCGTCATCGGCGTCAACGTTATGGTTGCTCTCGCCGATTACGAGACCCTCGTGCACGCGGCCATCGAGGGGGGTGCCAAAGTCATTGTCTGCGGGGCCGGCCTTCCCATGGGGCTTCCTGGACTCACGGCCCACGCCCCCGATGTGGCGCTCGTCCCCATCGTTTCTTCCCTCAAGGCCGCCCAGCTCATCGCCAAGAAGTGGGACAAGGGGTACGGCCGCCTCCCCGACGCGGTGGTGGTGGAAGACCCCGACACCGCCGGCGGCCACCTGGGAGAAAAGATGGAGAACATCGGCACCGGCGACTACGACCAGTACGGCACCGTGCGTGACATCAAGGCGTTCTTTCGCGAGGAATACGGCCGCGAGGTGCCTATCATCGCAGCCGGCGGCATCTGGGACCGACAGGACGTGATGCACGCCCTCTCCGAAGGAGCCGACGGCGTACAGATGGCGAGCCGGTTCGTGCCTACCGTGGAGTGCGATGCCTCCGACAGCTTCAAGCAGATGTACCTCGATTGCCGTCAGGAGGACATCGGTCTCATCATGAGCCCGGCCGGGCTGCCGGGACGGGCGATTCTCAAAAACCAGGACAATATCCGCCTCTACGACGAGATGAATGGGACCCCCTGCCGGATGGGATGCCTGAAAAAGTGCTCGTACAAGGAATCGGGCGAGCGGTTCTGCATCGTTACCGCCCTTGACCGTGCCCAGCGCGGTGACGTGGAAACGGGTCTCGTGTTTTGCGGCACCAACGCCTGGAAGGCGGAGCGCATCACCACCGTTGCGGAAATCTTCGACGAACTCTTCGGCGAAGAAGTGGCAGAAGAAGCGGCCTAACGAACATACAGCTCAGTGTGTCAAAGCCCGCCGGGAGATTTCCCGGCGGGCTTTTTTCGTGCTGCCGGAAGTGCTCGCACGGTGAGTGCCAAAACCTTTGTAGTTGACAAGGGCGGCGCTTAATGTTAAATCAAGAAAAGTTGATATTTATTATCGGTGTTTCTTGATATGACCATGCTCGACACCCTCAAAGCCTTGGCCGACCCGTGCCGTCTCCGCCTCGTGGCGGTACTTCTTCAGGGTGAGTTCACCGTGCAGGAGCTCACCCGCATCATGACGATGGGACAGTCGCGCATCTCACGGCACCTGAAAATCCTCGCGGAGGCAGGGGTGCTCTCCGTCAAGCGCCAGGGGACCTGGAGCTACTACCGGGCCGGAGAAATGAGTCCTTTCTTTGCCGCCATACGCCCTGCCGTCGAAGCCGGGGTGGAGTCGCTACCGGAACGGGCAAGAGACCTCGTCGCCGTTGCCGCCGTCCTGGAAGAGCGCCGCCGCAGGAGCCAGGAATTTTTCGACCGTCACGCCCGTCAGTGGGACGAGCTGGCGAGAACCCTGCTGCCGGTCCCCGATTACCGGGAACGACTCCTCGCCCTGGTACCGGAGGGCGGCACGGTGGTGGAAATCGGCGTCGGCACCGGGGGGCTGTTGCCTGCCCTGGCCGGGCGCGCGGCGCACGTGCTGGGGGTCGACCACTCGCCGGCCATGCTGGAGGAAACGCGCCGCAGGCTCGCCCTGGCCGGAATTGCCGGGATCGATCTGAGACTGGGAGAAATGGCCCACCTGCCGCTTCCGGACAATGGCGCCGACTGCGCGGTCCTCAATATGGCGCTCCACCACGCGGCCGACCCGGCCGCCGTTCTGGCCGAGATCAGGCGCATCCTCTCCCCCGGAGGGGTAGTCGTACTCGCCGACCTTGCGCGCCACGAAAAGGAGTGGGTGCGCGAACAACTGGCTGACCAGTGGCTCGGATTCGAGGAGGAAGAGTTGACCGTTTGGCTAACGGCAGCCGGATTCGACGAGATTCGCTGCGAGCGTCTCGAAGGGGCCGCCGGCATGGAAACGCTGCTGCTCGTGCGGGCGTCGTAGCACGAGTCACTGATCTTACTGTCATCATTCACATCACCATCACCACAAGGAGAACGAACATGAGCAACGACTTCAAGGTAGCCGACCTCTCCCTGGCCGACTGGGGCCGCAAAGAGATCCGCATTGCCGAAACCGAAATGCCCGGCCTCATGGCCATCCGCGAAGAGTATGCCGCCAGCCGGCCGCTCAAGGGCGCCCGCATTACCGGCTCGCTCCACATGACCATCCAGACCGCCGTCCTCATCGAAACCCTGCAGGCGCTCGGCGCCGAGGTGCGCTGGGCATCGTGCAACATTTTCTCCACCCAGGACCACGCGGCTGCAGCCATCGCCGCCGGCGGCACGGCGGTTTTCGCCGTGAAGGGGGAATCCCTCGAGGAGTACTGGGACTACACTCACCGCATCTTCGAGTGGCCCGACGGCGGCTACTCCAACATGATCCTCGATGACGGCGGTGACGCCACGCTCCTCCTCCACCTGGGTGCCAGGGCCGAAAAAGACCGGTCGGTCCTCGCCACTCCGGGGTCGGAGGAAGAAACCATTCTCTTTGCCGCCATCAGGGCCAAGCTGGAAAAGGATGCCACGTGGTACTCCACCCGCATCGGGAAGATCAGGGGAGTTACCGAGGAAACCACCACCGGCGTGCATCGGCTCTACCAGATGTTTGAGCGGGGGGAACTGCGTTTCCCGGCCATCAACGTCAACGATTCGGTGACGAAGAGCAAGTTCGACAACCTCTACGGCTGCCGCGAGTCGCTTGTGGACGGCATCAAGCGGGCCACCGATGTGATGGTGGCGGGGAAGATCGCCGTTGTCTGCGGTTACGGCGATGTCGGCAAGGGCAGCGCCCAGGCCTTGCGCGCCCTCTCGGCCCAGGTCTGGGTAACGGAAATCGACCCCATCTGCGCCCTTCAGGCCGCCATGGAGGGGTACCGGGTCGTCACCATGGAGTACGCCTGTGACAAGGCTGACATCTTCGTCACCTGCACCGGCAACTACCACATCATCACCCACGACCACATGGCGAAGATGAAGGACCAGGCCATCGTGTGCAACATCGGCCACTTCGACAACGAGATCGACGTTGCCTCCATCGAGAAGTACCAGTGGGAGGAGATCAAACCCCAGGTGGACCATATCATCTTCCCCGACGGCAAGCGCATCATCCTTCTGGCCAAGGGACGGCTCGTGAACCTGGGCTGCGCGACGGGACACCCTTCCTACGTCATGAGCTCCTCCTTCGCCAACCAGACCATCGCCCAGATCGAAATCTTCTGCAATCCTGACGCGTACCCCGTGGGCGTCTATACCCTCCCCAAACACCTGGACGAGAAGGTGGCCCGGCTCCAGCTCAAGAAACTCAACGTTCAGCTAACCACCCTCACACCCCAGCAGGCGGCCTACATCGGGGTGAAGGTGGAAGGGCCGTACAAGGCGGAGCACTACCGGTATTAGTGGGCAACGCGGCTTTTCCGCAATCTCGGCGTTGCTTTTCGGAAGTGGATGCTCGACGTACCTCGGTACGCCTCCGCTCCGCTTCCTCAAGCGCCTTGACCTTGCGAAAAATCCGCGTTGCTGCTACCATACAGCTTAAAAATAGAAGAAAGCCGCCGGGGCCACCGGCGGCTTTCGCGTGTCACGCACACAAGGAGTCAGCCATGAAGTTTTTCGTTCTGGTCCTCGTTCTTCTCGTCGCCGGCGCCGCCCCGGCCTTCGCCATGCCCAAAGAGGGGTGCGGCGGCGACTGCAGCAGCTGCCACAGCTTTAACGTCAAGGAAGCCAGTACCCTTCTCAAGGGGATGGGGGGGGACGTCAAAGGCGTAAAACCTTCGGCCGTGCGCGGGCTGTGGGAGGTCACCTTCTCCAAGGACGGCAAGCAGGCGGTTGCCTACGTTGACTACAGCAAGAAGTTCATCATCCCGGGCGCCATCTACACCATCGCCACCCGTCAGCCGGTGCCGAGTGCAGCGCAGCCTCCCAGGGTGGAGAAGGTAAAGACGTCAGCCATCCCTCTGACCAATGCCATCGTCATGGGGAACCCCCGGGCGGCAAAGCGCCTTATTCTCTTCACCGACCCGGACTGCCCCTTCTGCGCCAAGCAGCATGCGGAGCTGAAGAAGCTCCTCGCCAAAAGAAATGATATCGTGGTCTACATAAAGCTCTATCCCCTCAAGATACATCCCAAAGCATACGATCATGCCCGCGTCATCCTCCAGGCGAAATCGGAGAAGTTGCTCGACGACAATTTCAACGGTCGCCCAATCCCGGCGCCGACCCCCCAGACCCCGAAGGCCGGCGTGGACGCAACGATGAAACTCGCCCAGTCCCTCGGGCTCAACTCGACCCCGACCCTGATCCTTCCCAGCGGCAAGGTGCTTGCCGGCTTCCAGGAGGCGGGCGCCATCGAGCAGGCGCTGAGCGGCAGCAAAGGAAAATAAATAAACAAAAAGGCCCGTCATGAACGGGCCTTTTTCGTCCTGCCTCAACTTATTCACAATCACACTTACCCCGGTGCTGTTTCTTTGCGCAACAGCCGCGCAGCCTTGCTATCCAGAAGCCAGACCAGATCGCCATCCTCCGGTCCTATCAGCCGTGCGGGCAGACTCTGCGGATCGGCATTCCCCTCGATCACCTCTCGCACCACCTGCGCCTTGTTGCCTCCCGTCACGAGAAAGACAACCGTTTCCGCCTTGTTGATGAGGGGAGCCGTCAGCGTCACCCTCTCGAATTCGCTTCCCTCCACGGCAACTTCGGCGGTCCATCGCCGCCACTCCCCGGTTACGGGAGTTCCGGGGAAAAGGGAAGCGGTGTGACCGTCGGCCCCGAGGCCAAGGAAGACGAGATCGAAGCGGGGGGCCACGCCGGAAAAAAAGGACCGCAGGGTGGCCTCGTAGGCCATGGCGCACTCCCGGGGCGCAAGATGGCACTCGATGGGATGAAGCTGTCCCGGGGGCACGGGAACGTGGTCGAGAAGTGCCTGCCTGGCCATGCGGGAATTGTTGCGGCGATCAGAGGAGGGCACGCAGCGTTCGTCGCCCCAGAAGACGTGCACCTTCCCCCAGGGTATGGCATCTCTGCGGGGGGGCAGGGCAAGAAGCTCGTAGGTGCGGCGCGGCGTTTCCCCTCCGGCGAAAAGGACGGCGAAACGTCCGCGCAACTGGGCCGAACGGCGAGCCTTGTCGACGAAGATGTCGGCGGCAGCCTCGCTCATGGCCTCGGCATCGGGGAAGACGTGGATCATCATCCCTGCCCACCTTCCTCCGGCATGGCCGGCTGGAGCCACGTATGCCCCTCTGCCGCAATGATGAGGTCTGCGGCCTCGGGGCCCCAGCTTCCTGCCGGGTAGTCGGGAAAATCGGTCGGGGGCACCTCTCCCCAGGCCTCGAGAATGGGCGAGACCACACCCCAGGCGCTCTCCACCTGGTCGGCACGCATGAAGAGGGTGGCGTCACCCCGGATGACATCGAGAAGGAGCGTCTCGTAGGCCTCGGGAGGCGAGGCGGGAAAGGCGTCCCGATATCGGAACTGCATATCCACAGGACCAAGGAGGAGGCGCGTTCCCGGCTGCTTCACCTGGATGCGGGTAACGATCCCCTCCTCGGGCTGGATGCGGAGGACGAGGCGATTGGGTTGCCAGCTCTCCACCGCGGCAGCGGGAAAGGCCTGGTGCGGGGGAGGACGGAAGATGATGGTCACTTCCGACACCTTCGCTCGCAGCCGCTTGCCCGTGCGCAGATAGAAAGGCACCCCCTGCCAGCGCCAGTTGTCGATGAAGATCTTGAGGGCCGCAAAGGTGTCGGTGGTCGACCCAGGGGCGACCGACGGCTCCTCCCGGTACGCCGCCACCCCTTTGCCTGCCACCGAACCCCGGCCGTACTGGCCCCGGACCGCCAGCCGATGGACCTCCTCGGGGCGGATGGGACGGATGGCCCGCAAAACGTCCACCTTCTTGTTGCGCACCTCGTCGGCGGAAAAGGAGACCGGGGGCTCCATGGCGACGAGACAGAGGATCTGGAGGAGATGGTTCTGCACCATGTCGCGCAGAGCCCCGGCGTTCTCATAGTACTCGCCCCGGCCTTCCACCCCCACGGTTTCCGCCACGGTCACCTGCACGTGGTCGATGTAGCGCCGGTTCCAGATCGGCTCGAATAGCGAGTTGGCGAACCGGAGTGCCAGGATATTCTGCACCGTCTCCTTTCCCAGGTAGTGATCGATGCGATAGATTTGCGACTCGTCGAAGAGGGAAGTGAGAAGCCTGTTGAGCTCCCGGGCCGAGGCGAGATCACGGCCGAACGGTTTTTCCACCACGAGCCGGTCGCGCGTGCAGTCCTTGCAGATACCGAGACTCTCCAGCTGCCGGGCGGCCGGCGCCACGAGGGCGGGGGAAATGGCAAGATAGAAGACACGGTTGGCCCGCACGTGCCACTGGCCGTCCAGCTCGTCGAGCCGACTCCCGAGGAGGGCTCCGAATGCCGGGTCGGTCAAGTCCCCGCAGAGATAAGAGACGGCGGCGACAAATGTGTTCCACGAGGCCTCCTCAGCCTGGCCACGCCGGGAAAAGTCGTCCACCCCCTCCCGCAGACGGCTGCGGAAAGCCTCGTCCCCCACGGTACTGCGCGCCACACCGACGATGGCGAAACGCTCGGGGAGGCGGCCGTCGAGAAAGAGGTTGTAGAGTGCGGGCACGAGCTTTCGCCAGGCGAGGTCGCCGCCGGCGCCAAAGATGACCATGACGGTCGCCGGTAGGTCGGAATGTGTCGGCATGATTCCTCCTCTCAGGCTGTTGAAAAAACTACTGCGGGGCCGGTCTGCCGTGTTGCCGCTCGCTCGAAAGCTCAACGTACCTGCGGGTACGCCTCGCTCTCTCGCTCGCTTGCGCCGTGCATCCCGGCCTCCTCATGACGTTTTTTCAGCAGCCTGCTATTCCTTCTCCCGGTGGCCGCCGAACTGATAGCGCATCGCCGACAGGAGCCGGTCGGCGAAGTCGGCCGCGCCGCGGGAACTGAAGCGGGCAAAGAGGGCGGTGCTCAGAACCGGAGCGGGAACCCCCTCGTCGATGGCGGCTGCCACCGTCCAGCGGCCCTCGCCGGAGTCGGACACCTTCCCGTGAAAGTCGGCCATGTCGGGGCTGGCAACGAGAGCGGCAGCGGTGAGATCAAGGAGCCAGGAGCTGACGACACTTCCCCGGCGCCAGAGCTCGCCGATCTCGGCAAGGTCGAAGGTGTAGCCGTACTGCTCCGGGTGCCGAAGAGGGGAAGTCTCGGCGTCGGCTACCTGCCGCCGGAGCCCCGCATCCGCGTGACGAAGGATGTTGAACCCCTCGGCATAGGCAGCCATGAGGCCGTACTCGATGCCGTTATGCACCATCTTCACGAAATGGCCGGCACCGCTCGGCCCGCAGTGGAGGTAACCTCTTGCGGCCGTGCCCTCTTCTTTCCTCCCCGGCGTGGGAGGCACCGTCCCGCTTCCCGGGGCAAGCGCGGCGAAAAGGGGTTCGAGTCTGGCCACCGGCTCCTCCTCTCCCCCGATCATGAGACAGTAGCCGCGCTCCCTCCCCCAGACCCCGCCGCTCGTCCCCACGTCCACGTAATGGAGCCCTCGGGCTCCCAGTTCGCGGCTGCGGCGCAGATCATCGTGGTAGTGGGAATTGCCGCCGTCGACGAGGATGTCCCCCCCCTCGAGAAGCGGCACCACGGCTTCGAGCATCCCGTCGACACCTGCGGCGGGAACCATCAACCAGACGACGCGGGGATGACCAAGGCTCGCCACGAGTTCCGTCGGGGTCCGGGCACCTCTCGCACCCTCCCGCTCCAGCGTCGCCACCGCCTCCGCATTGACGTCGTAGACGACGCACTCATGCCCGCCTGCCAGGAGGCGGCGCACCATGTCCCCCCCCATCCGTCCGGCACCGATCATACCGACTTCCATTGCTGCCTCCCCTCCCCCTTATCGAGCTGTCATGCGGGAGATTCCAGCCCGGTCTCCAGCGCCGCCACCTTGGCGAGCCGACGGCGGTGGCGCTCGGCGCCGCTGAAGCGGGCGGCAAGGAACGCAAGGACAAGCTCCCACGCCTCGGCGTACCCCACCACCTGGCTGCCGAGACAGATGACGTTCATGTCGTCGTCCTCTACCCCCTGGTGGGCAGAAAAACCGTCGTGGATGAGACAGGCCCGCACTCCCGCCACCTTATTGGCGGCAATGGCTGCACCCACACCGCTGCTGCAAAGGGCTATCCCCCGCTCCACCTCGTCGGCGGCCACAGCCCGCGCCAGGGGGATAACGTAGTCGGGATAGTCGTCGGCCGCATCGAAGTCCCGCGCACCGAAATCGGTCACCTCGTGCCCCGCTTCCCTGAGCGAGGCAGCAAGCCGCTCCTTCATGGCGAAGCCGCCGTGGTCGGCCGCGATCCCCACGCGCATCACGCCTCCCTCCCGCGGCCGAGAAGAGCGCGGGCCCGGCGGCACACATTCTCCACCGTAAAGCCGAACTCCTGGAGGACCACATCCCCGGGAGCCGAGGCGCCAAAGCGCTCGATGCCAAGGACATCGCCGCCATCGCCGACGAACCGATGCCAGCCGAGGGAGACCCCCGCCTCCACCGCCAGGCGCTTCTTCACCCGGGGCGGCAATACGGCATTGCGATACGCCTCGGGCTGGGATTCGAAGAGCTCCCAGCTCGGCAGGGAGACAACGCGGACACTGATCTTCTCGACCGTGAGCGCCTCGGCTGCGGCCAGCACGAGCGGAACCTCCGACCCGGTGGCAACGAGAATGAGGTCCGGCTCGCCCGTAGCATCGGCAAGAATGTAGCCGCCGAACCGTACCCCCTCGGCTGACGCGTAGCGGCTTCGGTCGAGGACGGGCAGATTCTGGCGCGAGAGAATGAGGGCTGTCGGCCCATTCCTCCTCTCCAGGGCAAGGCGCCAGGCGACGGCGGTTTCGTTGGCGTCGGCGGGTCTGATCACCACGAGCCCGGGTATGGCGCGCAGGGCTGCCAGATGTTCCACCGACTGGTGCGTGGGACCGTCCTCGCCGAGAGCGATGCTGTCGTGAGTGAAGACATGAACCACCTGGAGCTCCATGAGGGCAGCAAGCCGCAGCGACGGACGAAGGTAATCGGAGAAGGTGAGGAAAGTGGCGCCGAAGGGGATAATCCCGCCATGGGCTGCCAAGCCGTTGGCGATAGCGGCCATGCCGTGCTCGCGTACCCCGAAGTGGACGTTTCTCCCGGCATGGCTCCATTCTTCGCCCACCGCCCCCTGCCGGTCCACGGCGGCAGCCGCAGGACTCTCGAAATCCCCGAGCTCCGCCAGGGCCGTATGCGTCGAAGGGTTGAGGTCGGCCGAGCCGCCGAGAAGCCGGGAGAGCCTCGGGGCCACGGCATTCAACACCTTCCCACCGGCAACGCGGGTTGCCATCCCCTTGGGATCGGCGGCAAAACGGGGGATGGCGGCATCCCACCCTGCGGGAAGCTCACCGGTGAGCCTTTGCCTGAGTTCGGCCGCCAGTTCGGGAAAGGCCTTGGTGTAGGCATCGAGGAGCGTTACCCAATCCGCTTCTCTTTTGCCTCCCGTCTCCCGAGCCTCGCGAAATCGGGCCAGCGCTTCTTCCGGCACGCGGAAGGGCGGCTCCGTCGGCCAGCCGAGCCTTTCCTTGGTGAGCTTGACCTCCTCTTCCCCAAGAGGCGAGCCGTGGGCCTCGAAGCTGTCTTGCTTGTGGGGCGACCCGTAGCCGATATGGGTGCGGACCTGGATGAGGGAGGGGCGTTCTTCTTCCGCACGGGCGGCGCTAATGGCCCGGTCGATGGCATCGAGGTCGTTGCCGTCGGTCACCGTCTGCACGTGCCAGCCGTAGGCGGCAAAACGCGCGCCCCTTTCCTCGGTGAAGGAGAGATCGGTGGAGGCGGCAAGGGAGATACGGTTATCGTCGTAGAGACAGATGAGGCGGCCGAGCCGAAGATGGCCGGCCAACGAGGCGGCCTCGGACGCTACCCCTTCCATGAGGTCGCCGTCGCCAACGAGACACCAGGTGTAGTGATCCACCACGGGGAAACCGGGACGGTTGTAGCGGGCGGCGAAGTGGGCCTCGGCCATCGCCATGCCGACGGCATTGCCAAGCCCTTGGCCGAGAGGGCCGGTGGTGGTTTCCACTCCCGGCGTCATCCCCCGCTCGGGATGGCCCGGCGTGCGGCTTCCCCACTGACGGAAGCGCTTTATCTCATCAAGCGGCAGATCGTAGCCCGTGAGGAAGAGAAGGCTATAAAGGAGCATGGAGCCGTGTCCGGCGGAAAGAACGAAGCGGTCGCGGTCGAACCACGACGGATCGGCGGGGTTGTGACGCATATGACGCGTCCAGAGGATGTAGGCCATGGGGGCAGCCCCCATGGGCATTCCCGGGTGGCCGCTGGCCGCTTTCTGCACGGCATCGACGGAGAGAAACCGGATGGTATTGATACAGAGGGTGTCCAGGGATGACGGGTCCATCGGCATGGCGCTCTTCCTTTCCTCGCACCGAGATTGCCCACCTTTTCAGTATAGGGCGAATGTGGCATTCCGCAAGGGAGGGAAGACCGGGGCATGCCCCCAAAAGGCTGCCAGGAGGCGTCGAGAGCAAGGCGCGAGGGCGGGGGGTGAAGCAGCGGCTACGTTGAGTTTCAGAGCGAGCGGTAACGGCCCCGACAGCCTGCTAAGGAGCGACGTCCTGCGGAGGGACGCCCGCCGCGAGGCTTATGGCCAGGGATTCCTCGGCGGGAGTCAGGGGGGAGGGACAAAGCGGGACGCCGAAGGTCGCGGTGAACGACGAGGCAAGGAGCGTGGCAAGGTCGGCGCGGCAAAGGGTAATGCCGAAGTCTGCCAGTGCCGCCGTTTCCCCTGCGCCCAAGACGGACGCTTCCCGCAGAAACCGTGCGCCTTCGGCGGCACGGTTCACGAGGGGGATGGAGCCGTGTTGGAAGATGGTATTTCGAAGCCGCCGCTGGGCGTTACCGCCGATCTTTCTGCCGGCGATGAGAATGTCGTAGCTCTCCTTGCCCGCGAAACAGAAGGCCGTCCTTTCTCCCAACCGGGGACCTGGCGGGAGGACGTCCGCGGCATGGGCGGCATCGAGGCCGAGACCGCGGTAGAAATGCAGGATGAATGAGGTGAGAGTGCGGAACGATTCCTTCACAGAGGCAACGCAGGGAAGGTGGCGGGGGGAGCAGACAAGGGAATAGGTGAGCTCGTCGGCGTGAAAAATGATGCCGCCGCCGGTGATGCGCTGTACGACCGGCACCCCTGCCGCTGCACAACGCTCGCGGTCGAGGAGTTGGTCCTCGTCCTGGAAACGGCCGAGGGAGAGAGCCGGAGGATCCCACCCGTACAGGCGCAGGAGCGGTGCCGAGTGCTGCGGATCGAAGGCGAACAGAAGCGCCTCGTCAATCGCCATGTTCAACCGCCCGTCGCCGGGGGTGGTGGCGATCAGGCGCCAGCTTGTCATTGCCTCTGCCATCTCTCCACCATAGAACAATCGGCGGGCGAATGCAATCGCTCACTCCTCTTTCAGCCGGTGGCCGAACTCCTTCCTCAGTTTCTCAAGCTTCGGGTCGATGACGATCATGCAGTACCCCTGAAGGCGATTGCGGCGGTAGTAGTCCTGGTGATACCCCTCCGCGGGGTAAAACGCGCCGGAGGGGACGATCTCCGTCACGATGGGGTCGGGCCAGAGCCTGGCCTCTTCGGCCTGACGCTTCGAGGCGCTGGCCACGGCACGCTGGTCTTCGTCATGGTAGAAGATGGCCGACCGGTACTGCTCGCCCACATCGGCCCCCTGGCGGTTGAGTGTGGTGGGATTGTGGATGTGCCAGAAGACGTCGAGGATTTCGGCAAAGGAAATCACATCGGGGTCGAAGGTTATCTCGACCGCCTCGGCGTGACCGGTCTCGCCGTCGCAGACTTCGCGGTATGTCGGGTTCGGAACGCTCCCCCCCGTGTACCCCGGTACCACCTTCACCACTCCCTTGAGGCGTGCAAAAACCGCTTCGGTGCACCAGAAGCATCCTCCTGCCAGTGTCGCCGTTTCCCGCCGCTCTCCCATCCGACCCCCTTCGCATCCCCTGTCGGTTTGAAAGTTTACCAGAAAAATTTGGCGAAGCAGGAAGGACCATGACACGTCGTTCGTTGCGGGCGTCAAACGCGAAACGGCCGGGAGTTCCCGGCCGTTCCCGCACTGGATATGCACATTGCGCTACTCTTTTTTCGGATCCCCGGGGTAGCCAAGGGCCTGCCAGTCGAGGCGCCCCTTGGCACCATGACAGTCGTAGCACTTGAGGGCCATCTGCTTCGGAGCAACCATATGGTTCACTTTCCAGACCATGCTCGTTTCGACGAAACCGTACTCGCCGCTGAAGGGAAGTCCTCCGGCCTGCATGCCGTTTGCCAGCGACTTCTTCCAGTCGTAGGTTTTCCAGTAGCCCTCGGGCCCGAAAACGTTCACGTAGGCCATGTAGTTGTTCACCTTGTCGAAGGTCTGACTGATAGTTATAATATTTTAAAAAGCGTATTATACGTATAAAATAATTTTATAAAAAGCAAGGCAAAAAATAGGGCTTACCGGTAACCGTACGATCACCAATAAGCCCTACTAATTCCAGCGTATTTTAGTTCTGCTCTAGCCGAGGCAGACGTTTTGTTCGCGAGCCGCCTTGGTCTCGTCGAGGCGCGTTACCGGCATGGTGACCGGCGCCTCGTGGAGCACCTCCGGGTCGGTCTGGGCGAGCCCGGCCGCCTCACGCATGACGGCGATGAAGGCATCGAGGGTTTCCTTGCTCTCCGTCTCGGTCGGCTCGATCATGATCGCCTCCTTGACGATGAGGGGGAAGTAGACCGTCGGTGGGTGATACCCCTGGTCGATCAGGTACTTGGCGATATCGAGGGCGTGCACCCCGTTCTTCAGTTGGCGGCCTGCCGAGAAAACACACTCGTGCATGCACGTCTGGTCGTAGGGGAGATCGTAGTACTCCCTCAGCTGGCTCATGACGTAGTTGGCGTTCAGTACCGCCTGCTCGGACACGCGGATGAGCCCCTCGCGCCCGAGCATGATGATGTAGGCATAGGCCTTCACCATGACGCCGAAGTTGCCGAAGAAGTTGGCGGTGCGGCCAATGCTCGCAGGGTTGTCGGTGACGAGGGTGTAGCCATCCTCCGCCTTGCGGATCGTCGGTAGGGGGAGGAAGGGAATGAGATCCTTCTTCACCCCCACCGGCCCGCTCCCCGGCCCGCCGCCCCCGTGGGGAGTGCCGAAGGTCTTGTGGAGATTCACGTGAATGACGTCGAAGCCCACGTCGCCCGGACGGACCTTGCCGAGAATGGCGTTCAGGTTGGCGCCGTCGTAGTAGCAGAGGGCATCGTGCTTGTGGGCGATGTCGCAGATTTCCTTGATGTGCGGGTTGAAAAGCCCCAGCGTGTTGGGACAGGTCATCATCACCGCCGCCACCTCGTCGTTCATGGCGGCCCGGAAGGCGTCGAGATCCATGTCGCCGTAGGGGGCTGTGGGGACGGTGACGATCTCGTACCCCACCATGGCGGCCGACGCCGGGTTGGTGCCATGGGAGGAGTCGGGGACGACGACGTACTTCTTCTTGTTCCCCTTCGCCTTGTGGTAGGCGGCGATGAGCATGATGCCGGTCATCTCGCCGTGGGCGCCGGCCATGGGCTGCGTGGTCACCTCGTCCATGCCGGTGATCTCGGCGAGGAGGCCACCCAGGTCGTGAAGCATTGCGAGTGACCCCTGGACAAACTTTTCACCCGTGGGAAGGAGGGCGGTCATGGGATGAAATGGGGCAAAGAGGGGGGCCGCGTTCTCCAGCGCCTTCACGTTGTACTTCATCGTGCAGGAACCCAGCGGGTAGAAGTTGGTGTCGACGGAGAAGTTACGCCGCGAAAGCCCGGTGAAGTGGCGCACGAGGTCGAGTTCGCTCACCTCGGGCAGGGCGGCCGCATCGGTCCGGCGAAGGGCAGCGGGAAAAGGCGTGGCCTGCGGGACGTCCGCCGCGGGCAGACGCACCCCGCGCCGTCCGGCTCTCGATTGCTCGTAAATCAGTTTCATAACGCCCCTCCCAGCTGCTTGGCCAGCATGTCGATCTCTTCCCTGCTCCGCTTCTCGGTCACGGTCACCACGAGGCAGTCGTCCATGCCGGGATAGTAGTCACCCGCCGGCACCCCGGCGGCGATCTGCCCTTTGAGGAGTCTCGTCACCACGTCGGCGGCCTTCTTCGGTAGCCGCAGGGTGAATTCATTGAAGGTGGGGGCGGCATTCACCACCTCCACGCCTTTGATGGCCCCCAGCACCGCCTTGGCATACTCGGCCTTGCGGTAGTTGAGCTCGGCCAGCTCCACGAGCCCTTCCCTGCCGACACTCGCGAGAAAGATGAGACCGCGCAGGGCGCACAGACTCTGGTTGGAGCAGATGTTGGAGGTCGCCTTGTGTCGCTTGATATGCTGCTCGCGGGCCTGGAGCGTGAGGACGAATCCCCGCCTGCCGCTCTTGTCCACGGTCTCGCCGATGATACGGCCCGGGAGATTGCGGATGTATTTTTTTACCGTAGCGATGAAGCCAAAGGAGGGTCCGCCGAAGGAAAGAGGGTTCCCGAGGCTCTGACCGTCGCCCACGACGATGTCCACCCCCATCTCGCCCGGGCTCTTGACGAGGCCAAGGCTTACGGGATAGACCGAGGCGACGAGGAGGGCACCGACGGCATGGGCCGCAGCGGCAAGCTCGGAGAGGTCGTGAACGCTCCCGAAAAAGGTCGGGTTCTGGACCATGAGGGCAGCGCTCTCGGTCCCGAGAGCCGCGATGAGGCCGGCTCGGTCCGGCTCTCCGTCACGGGGAGGGATCTCGACGATCTCCACGTTCTGGTTGGCCAGATAGGTACGGACGATTTGGCGGGCAAAGGGACTCACGCAGCCGTCAATAACGAGCCGGCTCCTCCCGGTGACCCGCAGGGCCATCATGGCCGCCTCGGCAAAGGCGCTCCCGCCGTCGTAGAGGGAAGCGTTGGACACCTCCATGCCCGTAAGCCGACAGATGGCCGTCTGGTACTCGAAGAGGGCCTGGAGGGTTCCCTGGGAGCATTCGGGCTGGTAGGGGGTGTAGGCGGTGTAGAACTCGGCCCGGCCCGAAAGGTGATCCACCGCGGCCGGAATGACGTGGTCGTAGTAGCCACCGCCGATGAAGTGGGTGAGGGCCTGGGCATTCTTGGCGGCAAGTGACTTCATTCGTGCGAGGAGCTCGAACTCGGACATCCCTTCGGGAAGCTCGAAAGAGCGGGCCCGAAGGTCAGCCGGGATCGGGCTGAAGAGGTCGTCGACACTCGCCACGCCGATCGCCGCGAGCATCTCCCGGACCTCAGCCGGGGTATTGGGACAGTAGTCGGCCGTGCTCATGCCAGCCCCCGCAAGTATTCGTCGTACGCTTCGCGGGTCATGAGGTTCTTCACCTCGTCAAGATTCGCCGGTTCGATGATGGCGATCCAGCCGGCATCCTCGGCCGCCTCGTTGACGATCTCGGGCCGATCCTCGAGGGCCTCGTTCACCGTCGTCACCGTGCCGGAGAGGGGAGCGTAGATGTCGCTTGCCGCCTTTACCGACTCGATGCTGCAAAACGCGTCGAACTGTTTCACGGCCTTGCCCACCTGGGGGAGCTCCACAAAGGTGATGTCTCCCAGTTCATGGGCTGCGTGCTCGCTGATCCCCACGCTGGCGATCCCGTCCTTGATCTTGACCCACTCGTGCTCTTTGGTGAAGTAAATCTCTGCCATGTTACCCTCCGTGGGGAAACGCGGCTTTTTCGCAATCTCGGCGTTGGCCGTCGCGATTCCTTGTGCGGCGTGGCGCTGCCACGCCTCCGCGTCGTCACTTGGCCGCCTTGATCTTGCGAAAAATCCACATTTCCGGTTTTTGATGTACTAAATTAAAAAAACGATGTGAAATGATATTACGACCGTAGCGATCCTTCCCGGTAGAACGGGAGCTCCACCACCGTCGCCTCCATGCTCACCTTGTCGTGGCGGATGGTGAGGGGGGAGCCTATGGCGCCGACCTCGGGGCGGACGAAGCCGATGCCGATGCCGCAGCCGAGCATGGGGGAGAAGACGCCACTCGTGACGTTGCCCACCATCTCCCCTTCAAAGCATATCTCGTAGTGGTGGCGCGGAGAGCGGCGCGAGTTCACCCTAAAGGCCGTTTTGACCTTCGTGAGCCCTTCCTGGCGCTGCTTGAGAAGCGCTGCCTTGCCGACAAATTCCTTGTCGAAGTTGACGAAGGCGTCAAGACCCGCTTCAAGCGGCGTGGTCTCCTCGTCGATGTCGCTCCCGTAGAGGGAATAGCCCACCTCCAGGCGCAGCACGTCCCGGGCGCCAAGCCCCGCCGGCCGCACCCGCGGGTCGGCAAGGAGCCGTTGCCAGAGCTCCACGACCTTTTCGGCGGGAAGGAAGATCTCGTAGCCGAGCTCGCCGGTGTAGCCGGTGCGGCTCACGATGGCCGGAACGCCGAGAATGGTCGTGCGGATGAATTTGAAGTAGGGAATCTGGCCGATTTCCGCCCCGAACATCTTCACGAGCACCTCCCGCGCGCGGGGGCCCTGAAGGTCGAGCTTGCCGGTGGCGGCGGAGATGTCGGTGAAGTCGGCGCCGGGTTTCAGGCGCGACGAGATGACGGCAAAGTCGTTGGCAATGGTAGCGGCGTTCACGACGACCATGGCCTCGTCCTCGGCCAGGCGAAAGACGATGAGATCGTCGATCACCCCGCCGCGCTCGTTGAGGAGGAAGCCATAGCGGGAACGGCCGATGGGGATGCTCTTCACGGAGAAGGTGAAGACATCTTCCAGCCCGCCGGCCTCGATGTCCCCCTTATAGAGGAATTCGCCCATGTGGCAGATGTCGAAGAGGGCGACCTCTTCCCGGCACCAGCGGTGCTCGGCGATGATCCCCTCGTACTGGATCGGCATGCTCCAGCCGCCAAAGGGGGCAATGAGCGCGTGGAGCTTCTTGTGCTCGGCAAGAAGGGGAGTACTCTTCAGTTCTTCCATGGTCCCTCCGGTGCAACCCGATTGAATTAAACACCTGAATGTAGAAAAAATAACGGCATTTGTAAACAGGATTCTTGCGAAAAAACCTCCTGTCGCGAGGAGCCTGACATGGGCGGGTTTTCAGGGTGTTCGGAGGGATACGTAAGGGGCTACTTCCTGCCGCGCAGCCGCCGC
>DATDMX010000262.1:0-7438 GCA_036518575.1 Geobacteraceae bacterium
CATGGCGCAGGCCCAACTCTTCTGGGACCTCGACCGCCACCTGTCGTTCGTTGCCATCTACGGTCATTTCTTTGCCGGCCGGTTCCTCAAGGAATCGGGTCCGGGCGGGGACGTGGACTACGTAACGAGTTGGCTGACGTACAAGTTCTAGGACTCTAGGACGTCAGAAAGCGTTCAGCATCACCCCTCGCACGCAACCTGTTGATTTTTATAGCCAACTGTGATGGTTTTATGATGTTTGCCCGCCTTGACTTTGATGGGGTGTCACGTACTCTCATCTCAGACGGCGCGACTCTGTGCAGCGTAGCTGTGAGACGGCGGGGCGAAGGCGGAAAGGGGGATCGAGAATGGGCGACGAATGTGTCCTGGTAGTCTTTTCAGACTACGTCTGACCGTTTTGCTGGCTGGCGGAGCCTGCCATCGAAAAGCTGGAGGAAAGCGGACGGGTGCGCGTCGACAGAAAAGCTTTCGAGCTGCGCCCGGCGCCTGTCCCGACTCTTGATCCCCACGGAGAATACCTTTCCAGTGTGTGGCGAGAGGCAGTCTATCCGCTGGCGGAGCTCCTCAGGGTGCCCATCCAGCTCCCCCCGGTTCAGCCACGCTCCCGGCTCGCCCACGAAGCAGCCCGGTTCGCCGCCACCAGGGAGAAGCTTCCCGCATTCCACGCGGAAGTATTTCACGCCTTTTTCGTGCGGGGTGAGGACATCGGCATGATCGACGTCCTCGTCTCGCTCGGCAAAAAAGTGGGTCTGGACGCTGACGAGCTCCGGCATGCCCTCGGCACGCATCGCTTCGAGGCCGAGGTGATGGCGGACGAGGAACTGGCCGAGCGCCTCGGCGTTCATGCCGTACCCGCTTTCGTGGCCGACGGGCATCGGGTGATTACGGGCGTACGAACGGCGGAAGATTTGTTCAGGCTCTGCGAAGTGGGGTGCCAGCCCTCGTGACGTACTTCGTCACCTTCGCGGTGCTGGCAACTCACGGGAAGAAGGCATCCTGATACCGCCTGCGGTTACGCCTTCCCCCGCCCCTTCACTGCCAGCCCCTCGAGCCGCAGGAGCGCCTCCTTCTTATCCAGCCCGCCGGCATACCCCGTGAGGCTGCCGTCGCTCCCCACGACCCGGTGGCAGGGAATGAGAATGGTAATGGGGTTATGGCCTACCGCGCTGCCGACCGCCTGTGCGGACATGGAGCCGAGCCCCCGCTGACGTGCGATCTCGCGGGCAAGCTCGCCGTACGTGACGGTCTCACCGTAGGGAATTCTTCTCAACGCTTCCCACACCGCCATCTGGAAGGACGTCCCATGGGGCTCAAGGGGTGTGCCGACCACTTTCGCCTCACCTGAGAAGTAACGGGAAAGCTCGTTCTTGAGCGCCGCGAGGACAGGGTGGCCGGGGTCCTCGACCCAGTTGGCCGTTGCGGCGGGATAGTATTTTTGACCGATGAACCAGAGACCGACGAGCGCGCTGTTTTCGGCAGCCGCGGTCATGGCTCCCAATGGTGTTTCGATGCTGCACGTATACGTCGTTGTCATACTCTTCACTCCTTAACTCTTTCCGTCCCGGCAAGATAGTTCCACAGCGTAACCGTTGCATACGCCCCCCAAGGGCGCCAGCTTTGCACCAGGTCCGCTCGCTCCCTTGCCGTGATACTCGACAGTGCCTTCTTCACGCCGTAGTCCGATGCCAGGAAAGCGTCCGGCCACCCAAGGACCCGCATGCCAACGTACTGGGCAGTCCAGGGGCCGAACCCGGGAAGTTTGACGAGCTTGGCCATGGCGGCATCGGGTTCGGTCCCCGGCGACAGCGTGAGAGAGCCACGTGCAAGGGCGTTTGCCAGGGCGAGGATCGAGCGGCACCTGGCCCCGGTGATCCCCAGGGGACCCAAGCGCTCTTCGACGGGGGGCGTAAGAGCAGAGATGCGCTCGGGGAGCGGAAAGGTGTAGAAAAGCGCCGGGAACGGCGTCTCGATCCTTTCTCCCAGCGAGGCGGCAAGACGGCCCGCAAGCGTGCGCGCCGCCCTGACGGTGATTTGTTGCCCGAGGACGGCCCGGGTTGCCATCTCGAAGGAGTCAAAACAACCGGGAAGACGGATTCCCGGGACACGGATATTCGGGGCGATTGCCTCCATAGATGCCAGTTTCTCGAACACGACGGCCGGGTCGCAATTGAGGTCGAAGAGGTGGCGGACCCGGGCGAGCACCTGCGGGAGGACCGGCAAGAGCGTCGTTGCCATCGTGATGGCGAGGGCGTCTTGTCCGGGCCTTCGAGCCACCGCCAGCCAGCCGCGGTGAATCGTCTCGCCCCGCCTGATGGCCGCGGTCCTGCGGTAGACGGTGCCGGCCACCTCCTCGACGCCCGGCACGGCCCTCTCAGCCAGGAAGGCGAGAATCTGGTCCCAGGCATAGGGTGGGCGATAGGCGAGCGTGAGGGTGATGGCGTCCTCGTCGCTTCCGGCGCCGGTCCCGCGGTCCCTGAACCGGCTCGGCGCAAGGCGATAGCGCTTCCTGAAGAGATCGTTGAAGCGGCGGATACTCCCGAACCCCGCCGTCATCGCCACGTCTGTCACGGCGAGAAGAGTGTCGGTGAGGAGGCTTTTCGCAAGGAGCAGTCTCTGGGTCTGGAGATAGTGCACCGGCGTGACACCGTATTCGGCGAAAAAGATACGGCGCAGATGCCGGTCGGAAATGCCAAGCTTTTCCGCCAGATCCGTGATCGTGCGGTCCGTCAGGCAATCTTCCTCCATGAGGCGGGCGGCGATACGGGCGAGCCTCGTGGAGGCATCGACAGCAGAGAGCCCCGGGGCCAGCTCGGGACGGCACCTGAGACAAGGACGAAAGCCCGCAGCCTCGGCAGCCGGGGCGCTCGGGAAGAACGTGCAGTTCTCCTCTTTGGGGAGCTTCACCCGACAGACGGGTCGGCAATAAATGCCGGTGGACGAGACACCGCAGAAGATGCGCCCGTCGAAACGGACATCATGGGCACGCATGGCGTCATAGCAGGCGCCGTGATCGAGCAGGATCTTTTCGGCCATTTCTTCTCACCTCATACTTTATTCTTATAGCATAAAGGGAAAAGATACTGGCCATTTTCGGACATAAACCTCACCGATTACCAGGAATTTCTGAAGCGAGCCGCAGGGTGATTGTCACGATTTTCTAAAAGATGCGAAGTAGCCACGTAGGAGGATTTCACCAGCGTTGCATATCCTGCGTGCGGCACTACAATTACGACTGTAACGTACATCAACGAAAGGAGGTCCATTATGGCAGACATTATGTGGGGGAAAGACTTGCAGGCCGCTCTGGCCCTTGCCGCAAGCAGCCACAAACCGATTTACCTCGACTTCTGGTTCAATGGCTGACTCGGTTGCCAGGCCATGAATACGGGTCCGTATTCGGAGAAGCTCGTGCAGGACTACGTACAAGAGGAGTTTATACCGGTGAAGAGCGAGTGCTTCTGGGACAAACGGACGGAGGCGATGAAGCAGTTCGGCGTCTCCTGGACCCCGACCCTCATTGTCCTCGATGCCACGGGCCGGGAGCATCACCGGATGGTGGGGTTCGTGCCGACCGACGATTTCCTGGCGCACCTGAAACTCGGCAAGGGGAAGGTTCTCTTCGACCGTTTCCGCTTTGCCGACGCCATGAAGCAATTTGCCGCAGTGATCAATGAGCACCCCGCAGCGGGCGTCGTGCCCGAGGCGGTCTTCTTCCTCGGGGTCGCCGAGTATTGGAACAGCCACGACCCGAAGGGGTTGCGCCGGGCTTACGACACCCTCGTCGCCCGCTTCCCCCAGAGCGAGTGGGCGCGCCGCGCCAAGCCCTACGAGCAAATATCCCTTTAGAATCGAAGCTACAAGAAGCCCGCTTTCGCGGGCTTTTCCTTGTCAAGTCCGCCAGGAGTTGCCCGGCCACGCGACTCTGCCGCCTAATTGCCGGGCACCATCCGGAAGGCAACACCGAAACGGTTCCACCCGTTGACAGCGACGACGGCAAGCGTGAGGTTGACTAGTTCGACATCGGTGAACTGGTGCCGGACCTCATCGTACACTTTCTCCGACACATGTCCATCGGTGATGATCGTTACCGCCTCGGTCCAGGCCAGGGCTGCCCGCTCCCGTTCACTGTAGAAGGGCGTTTCCCGCCACGCGTCGAGCTCGTAGAGTCGCTGCTCGGTTTCGCCCCGGGCTAACGCCGCCTTGGCATGCATGTCGATGCAGGCGGCGCAGCCATTGATCTGGGACGCCCTGAGTTTCACCAGGTCGAGAAGCGAGAACTCCAGCCCGCTCTGCTCAACGTGTCGCTCCAGGTCGAACATGGCTTTCAGCACGTCAGGCGCCACCTCGTCATACTTGATTCTCGTCATCGCGCAACCTCCTTTCGGTTACTCCCCATACGGCCCGCTGTCGTGTTCTTATCCTGTCTGGCGTTTTCTTGCTTTCTCCGCAACGGCAAGCTCCCGAAAGCGTAGCGCCCTCGCGGGGCCTGCGGCCGCTCCCGCCCCCTCCTCTTCGTGCTTGAAGAAGACGAAAGCCCGCTCCCACTCCATTGCCCGGACCCGCTGGAGCCAGCGGGACAGGTCCTCCTCCCCGTAATCGGTGCGGCGCAGACGCAGGTACCCCCACGGGGTCGCTCCGATGACCTCATCGGCATGATGCTCGTCGGTGTCGGCAATGCAAAGGGTATGGCCCCGCAAGTGCAGGAGCTCTCCCACCCCTGCTTCCAGCCACGTGGGGCTCCTGAATTCAAAAGCACACTGAAGGCCAGCGGGGATGAGGGGGAGAAAGGCTTCCAGCCGCGCCAGATTTGCATGGAAATAGGCGGGAAACTGGAAGAGAACCGTCCCCAGCTTCTTCCCGAGGATCGCCAGGGTCGTGAAGAAGTACTCGGCCTCCTCCCCCACCTCCTTGAGCCGTTTCACGTGCGTCATGACCTGGGGGGCCTTGAGGGCGAAGAGAAAATCGTCGGGGACCTGCTCCACCCAGGGGGCAAGGACCCGCTCGGTGGGCATGTGGTAGAAGGTGTAGTTGATCTCCACCGCATTGAGGCGCTCCCCGTAGAAGCGCAGCATCTCCTTGGGCGAGATCTTCTCCGGGTAGAAGCCCCCCTTCCATTCCTTGTAGCCGTAGCCGCTCGTACCCACATGGAGTTTCATGGTCGTGCTCCCTCACCTTCCCTCACCACGTCACGCGGGCCCTTGTCCTCGCGCAGACGAAGGAAAACGGGGTGCCGCATGACGGCCTCTTCGGTCCACCCGGAAAACGCCACTTCGCAGACGAGCTCCGGCCGCACCCAGGTGGCCGGCGTGTTGGTCCGCGGCACGACGCCGAAAGGACATTGCTCTTGTGCGAGCGGAAGAAGCCGCGCGTGGAGCGCCGCCAGGTCCTTGCCGTCAAAGCCTCCCCCCACATGGCCGATAAAGACGAGCTCATCCCCATCGTACACCCCGAGGACGAGAGCACCGAAGTGTCTCCGGCCCCCTCGTGGCGCCGTGAAACCCGCGATGACACCCTCCTGGGTGAGCTGCGTCTTCACCTTGAGCCACTCCCGGCTCCTCTTCCCCACGAGGTACGGACTTTGGCCGTTCTTGGCAACGATCCCCTCAAGCCCCTTTTCCCGCACGACCTTGAAGAACAGCACGCCTTCGGCCTCCACGTGCTCGCTGAACTTGAGCCGGGGCGATTGCGGGAGAAGCCGTTTCAGGAGCGCCTTTCTCCGCATGAGGGGAAGGCCGGTGAGATCGTGCCCCTCGAAGTGAAGGATATCGAAGACGTAGTAGAGGAGATGGCCGGCACCGCTTCTGCGATAGTTCTGCAGCAGCTGAAAATCGGGCGCGCCCCGCTCATCCACGACCACGACCTCACCGTCAAGGACCGCCTCGAAACGACATGCCTCCAGTGCCTCAACGAGCGGAGCAAACCTCTCGTTGAGGGGGAGGAGGTTGCGGGAGTAGAGCTTCACCTCGCCGTCACGGACCTCGGCAAGTACCCGGTACCCGTCCCACTTCACCTCGAAAAGCCACCCGGGATGGTCGAAGGGAGCATCCGCCGGAGTGGCGAGCATGGGGTGGACGTCGTGGGGCATGGAAGCGGGCGGCGCATCCTTGAGCTCATCGCTCTCCAGAATCTCCCGCAGGCGGACCTGCGCCGTGTGCCCGCGCCGGGATTTTTCCGGCGCGGCGGCGAGGAGCTCCTCCAGCGTGCTCCCGGAAGCAACGGAGCGGTTCTGGGCGAGAATTTCCTCGCCTCCGGCGTAACTGTCCCGTTTCTTCATGAGAAGCCACGACTTTTCGTCTTTCCCCACTTTCACCAGGGCAAACTCGCCTCGAAGATTCTCCCCCGCGAGGACGAACTTCAGGTCTCCCGTACGCAGCCCCTCGAGAAGGAGCTTCTCACTTTCGCCCCGGTCCCGGGCGGCCGGGTGGCGATAAACGCCCCGGTCCCAGACGATGACCCCGCCGGCGCCATAGTTTCCCTCCGGAATCACCCCCTCGAACGCCCCGTAATCGAGAGGGTGATCCTCCACCATGACGGCTAGCCTCTTGGCCGAGGGGTCGAGCGAGGGCCCCTTGGGGCAGGCCCAGCTCTTGAGCACCCCGGACATCTCCAGCCGGATATCGTAGTGCAGATGCCGGGCCGCGTGCTTGTGCACGACGAAGACGAGCTCGCGTTCCTCCTGGGGCGGCCCCGGTTCCGGTTCGGGGGTTGCCCCGAATGTGCGTTTGGCGGTGTATTCTTTTAAACCCATTTCCGTCTTTCTCGCGCCCGGATTTATGCCGGATTTGGCTGGGCCGATTAAGCAAGACCGCAGGCGTAGCAGCGCTACGTCGAGGATCTTGCGATTGAGGGCCGGGCAAAGATGGCGTGAAGGCGGACGCGAGTCACAGATGGGGAAGCCGCTGCTCTCGGGAAAGAACCTCCCGGAACAGGTCTCCCGATTTCTCTGCTCTCGCCACCGCTTGCGCCTGGTCGATGTGAAACTTTTCCGCCTTCCCCGCCGCAGCCAGACGCTCAAGCTCTTCCCACGAGAGGGGAACGGAGGCGACCGGCATTTCCCGGGCCCGCAGGGAGTAGACGCAGACCATGGTCTTGGCGGCGTCGTTCTGGGACCAGTTGATGAAGACCCGCCCCGTGCGCTCCTCCTTCGCCATCCTGGCCGTCACGAGGTCAGGATAGTTCTTCTGGAGGATCATGGCCACGGCCCGGGAGAAGGTCTTGGTGTCCTCGAAGGTCGTCTCCGGCCGGTTGAGCGGCACGTAGACGTGGAGCCCCTTCTGCCCCGAAGTCTTGGCGCACCCCTCCAACCCGAGGCGCGCCAGGAGCTCCCGCAGGATGAGCGCCACCTGAGCACACGCAAGGATGGTCGCCCCCTCCCCCGGGTCGAGGTCGAAGACCATGGCGTCGGCGACCCCGGGGGTGGCGGCCCGGGCAAGGGGGA
>DATDMX010000263.1:0-3542 GCA_036518575.1 Geobacteraceae bacterium
GACACGGTGGTTGCCGTCACCATCGACCCGGCGACCGGGCAGCTGGCGACGCAGGAATGTCCGACGAAGAAAGAAGAGTTCTATATCCCCGGAACCGAGCCGACCGAGTACTGCTCGAAGCACGGCGGTGAAAACGTCAAGCCCCCATCTGTGCCCCCAACCCCGCCTGCCGGGGAAGAAACGCCAACCCCGGAGGCAGGGAAGACACCCGAAGGGGAAGCAAACCCCGGCGACTAAATTTGTCACAATGTGGTATGCTTTTCCCATGTACGGCATCACGTGCAGCGGCAGCTTTCTACAAGCCGGGGGAAACCCCGGCTTTTCTTGTCACTGGCGCGTGAGAAACACAAGAAATGTGTTTCTCACGGAACACTCGCGGCGTCGTACTTTTCCGTAGTGGCTTCTGCAGTCTAAACGATAAATCATGCTTCTCACTCCCGTTCGGGTCTATACTATAACTATGCTCTTGGTATGACGAAAAGGAGGGGAAGGAGCATTATCATGAGAATCGAATACGCAAAGGCCGCACCGGCGGTGCTAAACGCCATGCTGGCCTTGGAGCGTCAGGTGCATGCCGGCGGGTTGGAGGAATCTCTGCTCGATTTGGTAAAACTTCGGGCATCGCAGATAAACGGATGCGCCTATTGCATCGACATGCATTCCAAGGACGCCCGTGCCAGGGGCGAGACCGAACAGCGGCTCTATGGACTGGATGCTTGGCGAGAGGCACCCTATTACAGTGCCCGGGAACGGACGGCATTGGCATGGACCGAGGCGGTAACCCTTGTGGCCGACGGTCATGTGGCAGATGATGTTTACGAGGAAACGCGGGCACAGTTCTCCGATCAGGAACTGGCCTTTCTAACCTTGGCCATCATAGCCATCAACGGATGGAACCGTCTGCAGATCGCCTTCCGTGCAGAGCCCGGACAGTACCGTCCAGGTATGTATAGAGACATTCTCGCCAAGGCGGCCTGACGACGGCGCAGGTCGCAGCGAGAAGTGCCACGGAGGCACGATGTGGCAAGGCCATTGCGGGTAGGATGTGAAGGAGCTGGTTGTCATGTAACCGCGTGTGGACATGAGAAGAGGCTTTTGGGGAGGAGAGACGCATGGCAATTCTGAGGCAGATAGCCCAACTCGGGCAGCCGGTCCTGCGCGGCGGGACAGAAAGGATCGACGACCCGCTCGACCCGGCCCTGCAGGCCCTCATCGACGACATGCTCGTGACGGTGGCCGATGCCAACGGGGTCGGCATCGCCGCCCCCCAGGTGTACGAGCCCCTCGCCCTCTTCATCGTGGCGTCGCGTCCCAACCCGCGCTATCCCCACGCCCCGGCCATGGCGCCCACCGCCATGATCAACCCGGAAATCCTTTGGGCTTCCGACGAAAAGGAGAAGGGATGGGAGGGATGCCTCAGTATCCCCGGCCTGCGCGGCCCCGTCCCCCGGCACCGACGCATAGGCGTGCGCTACCTGACCCGCACGGGTGAGGTGCGGGAGGAGGAGTACGACGACTTCCTCGCCCGGATATTCCAGCATGAGTTCGACCATGTGCAGGGCATGGTCTTTGTCGACAGGGTGGAGAGTATGCGGGAGCTCGTGACGGAGAAGGAGTATGCGCGCCTCATGGCGGGCTGACTATGCCACGGTGGCAGCGTCGAAACCCTTCTGCGGTGCCGTGATCTCTTCTTTCTTGGACTTCATCTTCTTGATGAGTTCTTCGTAGCCCTCTTTGAGGATGATCTTGTTGAACTGGCTCTTGTAGTTGTCGATGAGGCTCACGCCCTCGTTCACCACGTCGTAGACGACCCACCGCCCCCCCTTCTTCATGAGGCGGTAGTCGATGGCGAATTCCTCCCGCTTCGCGGTCACCACCTTGCTCTTCACCTCGGCGTAATCCCCCTCCACCGTTTCCTGCAGGTAGGAAATCTTCTCGTCGCTGTACGACTCGATCACACCGGCATACGAATTTTCGAGGAGAGTTTCGAAGAGCCGGACGAACTCCGCGTGTTCGGCGGGGGTGTGCCCCTTCCAGTGCCGTCCCAAGGAGCGCTCGGCCATTTCGGCATAGTCGAAGATGGCGCCGATCGCCTCCTTCAGGGCACGCTGCCGTTTCTGCTCGTTCGCCGGCTGCTGCAGCTCCTTGTCGCAGACGACGGTAATCACCCGGTCCACGACCTGCTTCACCTCGGCTGTCACCGACGTCTGCGCCGGGGCCGGCCCGGCATAAACAAGCGCCAACAGGATGAGTGCAACAAGGAGATGGTAGCGACTGAGGACCATGATGATAATACTCCTGTAAGGGTTACTTCGAGTATAGAGTGGTCCGCGGGATTGTCAAAAGGGAGGAAAGAATGCTGGCCGAGGCTTCTCGCTGTCGCCGATGCGGCATTGAATGATATACTTAGTAGTACCTCGCCACTCCATTCTCGCCGCCGTGCCGAAAAGAAAGCTCAGACACACTTCTGGGAGGAACGCACCATGTTTTCCACGATCGCACGCACAAGGATGCTCGTCCTGCTCGTCCCGTTGGTTCTCTTCGCCGCCGCACTGGCCATCAGCGCCGAGGAGAAATACCCGGAAACGATCATTGCCCTCAACGGCGTTTATCTCGACGAGTCAAGGGCGCAGGTCCGTTACACGGCCTTTGCCAGGAAGGCTCAGGAGGAAGGGTATCCGCTCATCGCGTATTTTTTCAAGGCGTTGTCGGTCTCGGAAGCAATTCATGCAAAGAATGCGCGCGATGTGCTGTGCGACCTGGGGAGCCCCCCGAGGGATGAAGAGTTCGAGCCCGAGGTGGATACGACGCGCGAAAACCTCAAGTTCGCCACCACCTTCGAGATCAACATCATCGAGAACGTTTTTCCCGACTATCTCAAGAAAATCACGCCCGAGAACCACGAACAGGCCATATGTTCCCTCACGAACGAGCTGGAGACGGAACGACAGCACCTGGACCTGCTCAAGAAGATACAGAGGGGAACGGGGGCTTTTTTCGGCATGCTGGCCAAGAGGTTCGAGGGGACCCCGGTGGACTATTTCATCTGCCAGGTCTGCGGCGCCACCACCATCGAACGCCCCGTGGCGACTTGTCCCGTCTGCAAGGCCGATGCGTCCAGGTACATGACCGTGGCGAAGACGTTTTAGACTACTTCCCGGCCTGTCCGGCTTCGAACTCCTCCGGACTCATGACGAGTACCCGGGTCGTCCTGCCGTCGGGGTTGATCTGCAACTCGGCAATGGCCTTCATCTTGTCCGAAAGCCAGGCATTGGTGAAGACGTCTACGGGGATGTCGTGAGGCTCATAGCGCGGCCCCACCAGCCGGGCGTTCTTGAGGAATTCCTCGACCCGCTCCCGGCTCGACCAGAGCGGCAGCGAAAAGCCCGTCGCGTCGAGTTCCTCGGCGTAGATGTTCCCGTGAATGCCCCGCGCTACCCACACTTTCCCCGCAGTTCCCACTTCTTCGAAGAAAACTACCTCACTGAGATATGTGATGTTCGTCATCTGCGGCTCCTGTTGCTACGTACCCGTTCAGTCAC
>DATDMX010000264.1:0-8859 GCA_036518575.1 Geobacteraceae bacterium
GAACGCCTTCCCGCGGGCAAAGCACGACATCATCATCGTCTGCGACAGCGACATCAGCGTCGGCCCCCGCTACTTGCGCGAGGTGTGTGCCCCCTTCGCCGATCCGGCCGTGGGTCTCGTCACTTCCCTCTACCGCAGTCCGGGCGTGCGCGGTGCGGCCACCGCCGTGGAAGCCATGGGGTTCACCGCCGAGATGGTGCCCAACGTCATGGTAGCCCTCAAGCTGGAAGGGCTTTCCTTCGCCCTGGGCGCGTCCATGGCGGTGCGCCGGGAAGCCCTGGCGAAGATCGGCGGCTTCGCCTCCCTCGTTGAGTATCTCGCCGACGACTACCAGTTGGGCAACAAGGTCTTCCGTGCCGGCTACCGGTTGGAACTCTCCGACTACTTCGTCGAGAGCGTCATGCACCGCGAAAACCTGACCACCGTCCTATCCCGCCAGCTTCGCTGGGCCCGCACCATGCGCGTCTCGCGTCCGGGGGGCTATCTCGCGTCCGGCATCACCCAGCCCTTTCCCATGCTGGTCCTCGCCCTCATCCTCTCGGGATTTTCCACTACCGGTCTTGCAGCCGCGCTCCTCCTCTACGCCGTGCGCTTCATCGCGGCCCTCGCCTTCAGCTCCTCCTACCTGCGTGATGGCATCTTCCCCCGCTGGCTCTGGCTCCTGCCGCTGCGGGACTGTCTCGCCTTCTCCACCTGGGCGCTCTCCTTTCTCGGCAACCGGGTGCGCTGGCGCGGGCACCTCTACCAGCTCGTCGCCGACGGCCGGATGGCGGAAATTGGTGGAGCGGAGCAGAACAAGTAACCAAAGCTCCTCAACCTGTCTCTCCCCATTCCTCTTCCTTGCAAACTCTGCCACGGCTGTTACTCTCAATGTGTGGATTTCTGCGCCACACAGGAGGTAGACGATGACAGGAGACCCACAACTCCGTTTTCCCCGGCAGGAAGAGATTCCGCCGGCTTTTCTGCAACATCCGGTTCACCTTGCCGAGTACCTCGTGGACGGCACGCTCCATCGCTGGGAGGGGCCCGTCCAGGAGGTCCGCTCACCGGTGTGCGTGCGTACCGAGACCGGGGTAGAGCGCTACGCTCTCGGTACGTTCCCGCTCATGACGGAGAGTGCGGCCCTGCAAGCCCTCGATGCCGCACACCGCGCCTACGACAGTGGCAGGGGGCGATGGCCCACCATGCCCGTTGCCGAGCGCATCGGGTGCGTGCAGACGTTCGCCTTTCGTATGAAGGAGGAGCGGGACAAGGTGGTGCGGCTCCTCATGTGGGAGATCGGCAAATCCCTCAAGGATGCGGAGAAGGAATTCGACCGGACGATGGATTACATCGACGCCACCATCGATGCCCTCAAGGAGCTCGATCGTGTGTCGTCGCGCTTCGTCATCGCCGAGGGGATCATCGGCCAGATTCGTCGCGCCCCCTTGGGGGTCACCCTCAGCATGGGGCCGTTCAACTACCCGCTCAACGAGACGTTCACCACCCTCATTCCGGCCCTCGTCATGGGGAACACGGTGGTCCTGAAGCCGCCGCGCCACGGTGTCCTTCTCTTCCAACCGCTTCTGGAGGCCTTTCGGGATTCCTTCCCCCCCGGCGTCGTGAATACGGTATTCGGCGAGGGGCGCAAGGTGATCCCCCCCCTCATGGCCACGGGAAAAATCGACGTTTTCGCCTTCATCGGTTCGAGCCGCGCCGCCGACAACCTGCAGAAAGTTCACCCCAGCCCCCACCGGCTGCGGCTGGTGCTTGGCCTCGAAGCGAAGAACCCGGCCATCGTCCTGCCCGATGCCGACCTGGACCAGGCGGTGCATGAGTGCATCGCCGGGTGCCTCTCCTTCAACGGCCAGCGCTGCACCGCCATCAAGATCATCTTCGTTCATGAGACCGTCGCCGAGGCGTTCCTCGAGCGGTTATCCCGGGAAATCGCAGCGCTTCGCTGCGGCATGCCGTGGGAGGAGTGGGTGAATATCACCCCCCTTCCCGAAGCGGGTAAGCCCACCTACCTTGCCGACCTCGTCGCCGATGCGACCACGCTGGGAGCGCGGGTCGTGAACGCCGGCGGCGGGACGGTAGATGCCTCATTCTTCTCCCCGGCCATCGTCTACCCGGTGGACGCGCGGATGCGTCTCTACCACGAGGAGCAGTTCGGCCCCGTTATCCCCGTCCTTTCCTTCGCGAATACGGCCGAGCCCATCGACTACATCGTCACCTCACCCTATGGCCAGCAGGTGAGCATCTTCGGCCGTGAGAGTGAGTCCATCGCAAAACTCATCGACCCTCTCGTGAACCAGGTGAGCCGGGTGAACATCAACAGCCAGTGCCAGCGCGGCCCCGACATCTTCCCCTTTACCGGCCGCAAGGACTCGGCAGTGGGGACGCTCTCCGTGAGCGACGCCCTGCGGGCCTTTTCCATCCGGACTCTCGTGGCCGCCAAGGAGAGCGAGGCGAACAAGGACCTTATCCGTCGCATCGTGCGGGAGCGTGGCTCCGCCTTCCTCTCCACGGACTTCATTCTCTGAGGGCGTGATGGGGAGGATCAAAGGAGCGATTTCAAGGCGGGCGGACACGCGGGGCGTCTTTCTCGCCGTCGTCATGGCAGTGACGCTGTGCCTCGCCGGTTGTGCGGGGCTACCTGTGGCCACGGACGACGGCAAGGAGATGGAGAAGATCCTGTCTGCCACGCAGGGGGCCGACGTTCTGTTTGTGGGCGAGGTCCACGACCGGCGTTCCCACCACCAGCTGCAGCTCGATATCATCAAGGCCCTGCACGGCAGGAAGGTCCCCTTGGCCATTGGCCTTGAGATGTTCGACGTGGAGAGCCAGGAAACGCTCGATCTCTGGAGGCGGGGGAAGCTTGAACTGTCGAATTTCATTGACCGCTACCGGCAAAGCTGGACCATCGACTGGACGTCCTACGACGAAATGCTCCTCTACGCCCGCAACAACGCCATCCCCCTCATTGCTCTCAATGTTCCTGACGACATCATAACCAGGATCGCCCACGACGGTATCGGGAGCCTCCGGCCCAAGGACCTGAGCCGTCTCCCCGCCGGCGTGAATGCCACCATGGGCGACTCCTACCGCGGCTTTCTCCGGGAGGCCTTTGCCTCCCACGGCATGCGGGAAGAGGCGTTTGCGGCCTTCTGCGACGCCCAGGGGGTGCGAAACAGCACCATGGCGCTCCGGATAGCCTCCTGGCTCTCCAGGGAGCCGGGGACGACCATGGTGGTCATTACCGGGGTGGGGCATGCCATGCGGCGGGCGGTTCCCACCGTGCTGGCGGGGATATCCAAGCTGAGGACCAAGGTCATCATTCCCGTGACGAACGACTCACTCCCCGGGGGCGTCGAGGAGCGAGACGCTGACCTCTTTGTCGTTCCGTAGCCAGGCTGATAGATGGCCTTTCGCCGTTGGCGCGGCTTTACATCGACCCTTCTTTGCCTATACTTTGGGTACGATTTCGTCCACTGGAGGAGAGGTGCTGCTCGTCATCCGGAAAATGGGAGAGTTGACTCTGTGTTTTGTGCGGGAATTGGGGCGGATGCTCAATTTCCTCCTCTACGCCCTGTACGTGATCGTGCGCCACCCGGGAAAACCGATCCACATCATCAAGCAGGTCCATTTCATCGGCGCCAAGTCATTTTTCGTCATCTTTCTCACCGCCTCTTTCACCGGCATGGTCCTCGGCCTCCAGCTCTACTACACCCTGAAGAAGTTTGGCTCAGAAGGGGTTCTCGGCACGGCCGTCGCCCTCTCCCTCATCCGGGAGCTCGGGCCGGTTCTCTCGGCCCTCATGGTCACGGGGCGCGCCGGAAGCGCCATTACCGCGGAAATCGGGATCAAGCGGATCACCGAGCAGATCGACGCGCTGGAGACCATGGCGCTTGAACCGTTCAAGTACCTCGTCTCCCCCAAGCTTCTCGCGGCAGTGATCGCCCTGCCGCTTCTTTGCTCCATCTACGACGTGGTGGGGATCTACGGCGGCTATGTTGTGGGGGTGAAGCTTCTCGGCGGCAACCCGGGCGCCTACTTCTCGGGGATGGAGACCGACGTGGAGTGGAAGGATGTCTATTCGGGCATCATCAAGTCGGTTTCCTTCGGTATCATCATCGCCTGGATCTGCTGCTACAAGGGGTACAACGCAAGCCATGGTGCGGAAGGGGTGTCGCGGGCAACGACCGCCGCAGTGGTGATGTCGTCGGTCCTGATTCTCATTTGGGATTACTTCCTGACGTCGGTGCTCTTGTGATGCCGAACGGGGCACGTTCATGATCGAACTTCACGATGTGGTCAAGAGCTTCGATGGCCAGGCGGTGCTCGACCACCTGAGCCTCGCGGTCCCGAAGGGGCTGATAACGGCCGTGATCGGCCCATCGGGCGAGGGGAAGAGCGTGCTCCTGAAGCACATGATCGGCCTCATGCGCCCCCGCAGCGGCCGCGTGATGGTGGATGGGGAGGATATCACCCATCTCGGCCGTGAGGCGCTCAACCGGGTGCGGGAGAAATTCGGCATGCTGTTTCAGAATGCCGCCCTGTTCGACTCCATGACGGTATTCGAGAACGTGGCGTTTCCGCTTGAGGAGAAGACGAAGCTCTCGCGGGGGGAGATCCGCGACCGGGTGCACGAGGCCCTCGAGCACGTGGGGCTCAAAGGGGTGGACCGGAAGTATCCCGACGAGCTGTCGGGCGGGATGAAGAAGCGGGTGGGGCTTGCCCGGGCGCTTCTTCTCAATCCGCAGATCATCCTCTTCGACGAGCCCACCACCGGACTCGATCCCATCATCGGCCGGGCGATCCACCAGCTCATCAAGGATACCCATGCCCGCTACGGTTTCACGGCGGTCATCGTCTCCCACGAGATCCCGGAGATCTACGATATCTCCGATCAGGTGGCCATGCTCTACCGGGGAAAGATCGTTGAGATGGGTACCCCCGAGGAGATTCAGCGCTCCACCGATCCGGTGGTGCGGCAGTTCATCAGCGGCAGCCTTGAAGGGCCGATTCACCTCGTGTGAGGGGTCCCAGGGCGCAGCAACTTCAGAGGGAAGGGCAATGACAAAAGCGAACATCGAGACCATCGTCGGCATCTTTGTCCTCATCGGCATCGCCTGTCTCGGTTATCTTTCCATCAAGCTCGGCAAGATGGAGGTCATAGGCGGCGACTACTACCAACTCAACGCCGACTTCGCCAGCGTCTCCGGTCTCAAGCAAGGCGCAACGGCCGAGATTGCCGGGGTCACCGTGGGAAGGGTGGCGCGTATCATGCTCGACCCGAAGGACAACACCCAGGCACGGGTCGTCATGCAGATCCGCAAGGGGGTGAAGGTGAGCGACGACGTCATCGCCTCGGTGCGTACGCGTGGAATCATCGGCGACAAGTACATCCGGCTCCAGCCGGGCGGCTCCGATAAGTACCTGGCCAGCGGGGGGCGGATACGCAACACCGAGTCGGCCATCGATATCGAAGAGCTGATCAGCCAGTACATACAGGGGAAAATCTGAGCGGAGGGAACGATGAAACGTGTGGCTTACATCTCGGTAGCGCTCCTGGTCATCATCCTTTCCGGGCAAGGGCCTGCCGGTGCCGCAGAAGGGGGGGAGGGGAAGAAGCTTGTCCTCGACCTCAAGGGCTGCATCGCCCGGGCCGTCTCCTCGGCACCGGAGATGGGGGAGGCGGGGGCTGACATTGAGTTTGCCGAGTCCCGGCTTGCCGAGGCAAAGGGGTATCGCCTCCCCACCATCGAATTTCTGGGGCTTGCGGGGCCCGTTCCCCAGGCACGGGGGAACCAGATCTCCTCGCCCGACAGCATCAACCAGACCGACCGCTGGACCTACTTCCTGCGCGGGGACGCCACCCTTATTCAGCCCCTCTACACCTTCGGGAAGATCGGGGAGAACATGCGGGCTGCCACCCACGGCATCGAGGTGGACCGGGCAAAGAAGGAGCAGGCGCGCAACGAGATCGCCCTCAAGGTGCACGAGTACTACTACGGGGTCGTACTGGCGCGGGAGATGAACAACCTTCTCCTCTACATTGCCGACACCCTGAAGGATGCCCGTGTGAAGGCGCAGAAGCTCTTCGACGAGGGGTCGCCCAATGTCGTTCTCGAAGACCTCTACAAGCTCGATTCCTACCGGGGAGAGGTGGCCGCCTACCTCGCCGAGGCGGGGAAGGGGGAGCGGCTCGCCTTGGCGGCCCTGCAGACGCGCGTGGGGCTTGCGGCCGGAACCCCCTTCGATATTGCCGCGCGGGAGCTGGAGTACGAAGAGGAGAAGGTTCCCGACGTGGGGACCTTCGTGGTATCGGCGCGGTTGAAGCGGCCCGAATTCCGGCAGATCAAGGAGGGGCTCAAGGCCCGCGAGGCACTGGTGGCGGCGGCCAGGGCCGACTATTTCCCCGATGTTTTCCTCGCGGGGTATCTCTCGGGGGCCTACAGCGAGAAGCGTGATCGCGTGGCCAATCCGTGGATTCAGGACCAGTTCAATCACTACTGGGGCGGGTTCGCCCTCGGGCTTCGCTGGAAGATCGATTTCGGTATAACCAATGCCAAGGTGGCCGGTAAGAGGGCGGAATACAGCCGGCTCGAACACACGCGCGACTTTGCTGACGCCAACATTCCGCTTCAGGTGAACAAGTACTACCTGGAGCTTGCCGAGGCCGAAGGGAAGATCGCCGCTACCCGCCAGGGGTTCACGAACGCCAAGAAGTGGGTCGTGGCGTCCGTTTCTAACTTCGACTTCGGCATTGGCCCGGCCAAGGAGATATTCGATGCCTTGCAGCAGTACGCCAAGATGCGGGCGGCCTACTTTCAGGCGGTGTACAACCAGCGGCTGGCCCGGGCGGGGCTGGATTACGCGACGGGAGAGGACCCTCTTCGATGATCCGCACCCGTCTTCAGAGCATCTTTGGCTTGGCCTCAATCGCACATTCCTCGACGTAGCGCTGCTACGTCTGCGGTTGTGCTCAATCGGCCGAGCCAAATCTGCCCTAAATACGGACGCGGTGTGGCATTGCTGGTATTTTCGAAAAACACATCCTTTCCGGGAGGTTTTGCTTATGCGCACCTTTTTGCTTGCCGCAATTCTTATTCTTCAACCTGTCGTGGCTTGCGCTTCGGTCACCGACGAGGTGAAGCAGGTGGTGGACAAGGTCATAGCTGTCGTCACCGACAAGGAGATGAAAAAGCCGCAGAACGAGGGGAAGCGGCGGGCCGCGCTTGACCGTGCTATCAGTCCCATCTTCGATTACGCCGAGATGGCGAAGCTTTCCCTTGCCGTGCACTGGCGGGGACGCACGCCGGCGGAGCAGAAGGAGTTCGTGGGACTCTTCAAGACGCTCCTCGACAATTCCTACGCTGGCAAGATCGAGTCGTACAACAACGAGAAAATCGTCTACCTCAAGGAGAACGTGGAGGGGGACAACGCCGAGGTGAACTCGAAGATCATCACGCCCCGCCGGGAGGAGTACAGCGTCGACTACCGGCTGATGAAAGAAGGGGGGAAGTGGATGGTCTACGATGTGGTCATCGAGGGGGTGAGTCTCGTGTCAAACTACCGCAGCCAGTTCAACCGCATCGTGCGCAGCCAGGGGTATGAGGCGCTCGTGAAGAAGTTGAAGGAGAAGAGTGCGGAGATCAAGGCGCCGTAAGGAGCCTTGGGAAAGCGTTGCTGTAGAGGGGAGCACTTCAAAGGCTCTCCTTTTTTATCAGCGAACGTTTCGCTCCATCTGAAGGTCGAGGGTCTTCAAACGTTTGATGCTCTTGTGCAGTTCCTTGTTCTCTTTGGCCAATGAACTGTTGTGAGCTTTGAGATTACGATTTTGACTGCTCATGTCCGCGACAGCGTAGAGATAGTCGAGCAGTGGCTTGGCCTGAAGCGCCCAGCGGCTGTCGGGGTATTCCTTGCGTAACCGTTCGAGGTAGCGGATGGAGGAGGCTGCCCCATCCTTTTCGGTAGTGGAAAGCTTGAGAATGCTCAAACGGAACAACGCCTCATCGGTTATCCCTTTTACCTCAGGCTTAACAACGAGCTCTTCAAGAATTGTTGTGGCAGCTGTTCGTTTGCCGTGCCCAAGTTCCTGGAGGGCAGACGAGAGTTCTTGGCTTGCGTCAGGGCGAGGCGGTGCAGGGCTTTCGGCAGGACGTGGAGGAACGGGTGGAGTCGTCTCCTTCAGCGTGCTGCAACCGGCCAGGCAGAGAAGCAGAACTATGATGAGCAGTGGCAGTTTCATCGACTGGCCTTGCGACGATTTATCAGAAAGTTACTGCCGGGAAAACCCTTGACGTGGTCCTTTATTTGCGTTGCCGCCTTGGCAATTTCCGTTGTCGTACTGAATTCGCCACTGCTGCACAGGACGACGGCGATGGATATGGTCATAATCGGGAAAACCCTTTCCACCCCATAGCGGTCAACACCTTCGATGGCACCGCGCTTCAGGTCCTCCGGGGAATAGTGGTTGACTATTTCCGCATCGAAATCCGCAATAATCTGCTTGCACAGCAATTCCGCCGGTTCGGAGTCGGCGACGATGACGAAGTCGTCGCCCCCCACGTGGCCGACAAAGGCGTCAACGTCAGCGATTTTCCTGACGGCCTGGTGGATGACCTCTGCCGATACCTTGATGACTTCGCTCGCCTGTACGTAGCCGTAATGGTCGTTGAAAGCCTTGAAATTGTCAAGATCGGCGTAATAGACGGCAAAGGGCCTTCCGTCAGCCAGGCGTCTGCTCACTGCCCGCTCGATGGCGATGTTCCCCGGCAAACGGGTGAGCGGGCTGGCATCGAGGCTTATCTGTTCCATGAGCTTCAGCCGCGCAGCCATCTGGCTGAACTCCTGAGCTAAGTCGCCAAACTCGTC
>DATDMX010000265.1:0-3106 GCA_036518575.1 Geobacteraceae bacterium
CTCCGGCACGATGAGAACCATCCCCACGCCGCAGTTGAAGGTTCGGAGCATCTCTTCCTCAGCAATGTTTCCTTCCTCCTGAATGAGGCGGAATATGTCATGCTGGTTCCAGCTCCCTTTGTGAATGACGGCCTTGCAGCCATTGGGGAGAACGCGCGGCACATTTTCGAGGAGCCCACCACCCGTGATGTGGGCGATGCCGTTGACGCGGAAATCACGCAGAAGGTTGAGGACGGACTTGACGTAGATGCGGGTGGGAGTCAGAAGCTCGTCCGCAACGTTTCTGCCTATGCCGGGGAGGGTGTCGGCAAAGGACAGCCCCATTTTCTCGAGTATAACTTTACGGGCGAGTGAATAGCCGTTGCTGTGCAACCCCGAGGAGGCAATCCCGATCAACTTGTTGCCCACGGTAATACTTGAGCCGTCGATCAGATTGTCCCTCTCCACCACGCCAACTGCAAAGCCCGCGACGTCATACTCGCCGTCGGAGTAGAAACCGGGCATCTCGGCTGTCTCGCCGCCGATCAGGGCGCAACCCGCCTGAATGCATCCTTCCGAAATCCCCTTTACAATGTCAGCCGCCTTTTCGGGCAACAACTTGCCGGTTGCCAGGTAGTCAAGGAAGAAGAGGGGTTCTGCTCCCTGAACGACGATGTCGTTGACACACATGGCCACCAGATCGATGCCGATCGTGTCATGCCTGTCTGCCAGGAAGGCGAGTTTCAGCTTGGTGCCCACGCCATCGGTTCCGGAAACGAGCACCGGATTCTTGTACTTGCCCGTATTCAGAGAAAACAAGCCGCCGAACCCTCCGATGTCTGCAATGACCTCGGGGCGAGAAGTGGCTTTTACCAACGGTTTGATCATCTTCACAAACGTATTGCCGGCATCGATGTCAACGCCCGCGTCTTTGTAGGTAATCTTCGATTCGCTCAAAATCCATCCTCCTTCAATTCGAACTAAATTATTTAAACCAAGCATCCTGAAATGTCAAACTCAAACTCTTGAGGGCGCCCCGGCGTGCTGGCAACAACGATGTGTAGTACCCTTTGGGCTGCACGGACTCTTGGAAAAAAGGGTTTACATCGCCTGCGGGTTTGCTTATGATGCGAGGTCATGGGGCATAGAAGCTGTGATATAACACTTTGCCCGATGAGCGAGGCCGACCTTGATGCTGTCCTGGCCATTGAGACCGACTCCTTTCCCCACCCCTGGACACGCGAACATTTTACTCACGAACTGCATGCCGCCTATTCTTTTCCTTTGGTCGCCATGACTGCCGAGGGAACGATTGCGGGGTTTGTCTGCCCCATGCTTCTTCTCGATGAAGGGCATATTCTCGACGTGGCAGTGCATCGGCGGTTCCGCGGCCGCGGTATCGGACGCCTTCTCGTTGAAAGCGTCGTGGAGGAGTGCCGCAAAGGGGGCGCGGAGTTCGTTTCCCTTGAGGTACGGCCCTCAAATGAAAGTGCAGTTGCTCTTTACAAGAGGCTTGGCTTCGTAGAAACCGGCCGGAGAAAACGCTACTACCAGGATGGCGAGGACGCTCTCCTGATGGAATATATCTTCGGTTCCAGCGAGGAATAGACGATGCAGTTTCACTCTACCGTAGTTACCAACGTCGAGGTCTCTCCCGGTTATTTCAGGATGCGTCTGGCTGTGCCGAGCGCATTGCTGAGCGCAAGGCCTGGCCAGTTCATCATGGTCAAGGTGCGTGACGCCATTGATCCGCTGCTGCGTCGACCGTTCGGCATTTTTGACCTCGATCTCCTGGAATCAGAGTATCCCGAGGGGGGGAGGCATCCGTACATGGACATCCTGTACAGGGTCGTGGGAAGGGGCACTGCTATGCTTGCCACCCTGCACCACGGAGACCACCTCGATGTTCTCGCCCCACTGGGAAGGGGCTTCGAGCTTGGTGACGAAGGTGACGAAAAAATCCTTGTGGGCGGCGGAGTTGGACTTGCACCCCTGTTTTTCCTTGCCAAAGAACTGGTAAAGAAGTCGCGGGTGAGGCTGTTCATCGGGGGCAGAAGCAAGGAGGACATCCTCTGTGTCACCGAATTCGAACGGCTTGGTGTCGAAACCTATGTTGCCACCGACGACGGCACTCTCGGTATGGCTGGGCTCGTAACGGAAGTGATGGAACGACATCTTGGCGAGGAAAAAGGGGCAAAGACAATCTATGCCTGCGGGCCGATGCCTATGCTGAAGGCGGTGGCCGAGATTGCCCGGCGCAAGGATATCCCTTGCCAGGTATCCCTGGAGGCCTACATGGCCTGCGGCATGGGAGCCTGTCTCGGCTGCGTCGTCAAGGGGCGGGACCACGATGAGTTTAGCCCCGACTACCGTTGTGTCTGCAAAGAAGGACCGGTGTTCGATTTTCAGCAACTGCAGTGGGTCTCCTGAGGCTGCGGGGACTCCCGGATATGGTGGGAACTATGAACAAACCAGACCTGTCGGTGGAAATAGCCGGCATAAAGCTTCGCAACCCAGTGATGACTGCTTCCGGGACCTTTGGCTACGGCGAGGAATTTTCCGCCTACGTAGATCTTGAGAAGATCGGTGCCATCATCACCAAGGGCCTTTCCCTGAAACCGCGGGCAGGAAATCCAACCCCACGAATCGTTGAGACTCCCGGCGGAATGCTCAATGCCATCGGGCTTCAAAACGTGGGTATCGACGATTTCATCAACAAGAAGCTGCCTTTTCTGAGGACCGTGGCCACCCCGGTCATTGTCAACCTTTTCGGCAACACGGTGGATGAATACGCCGAAATGGCCGAACGTCTCGATCGGATTCCGGAAGTGGCAGGGGTGGAGGTGAATATCTCATGCCCGAACGTGAAACACGGCGGCATTGTCTTCGGCACCGATCCGAAAGCCGCCTACACTGTTGTGAAGGCCGTCCGAGAGGCTATTATGAAGCCGGTGATCGTCAAGCTCTCACCTAACGTCACCGACGTCGTCGAGATGGCGCATGCCTGCGCCGACGCCGATGCCGATGCACTGTCACTCATCAACACCCTTACCGGCATGGCCATCGACCTGGAAAAACGGCGGCCGGTACTCGCCAATGTCACCGGCGGACTCTCCGGCCCGGCGAT
>DATDMX010000266.1:0-2414 GCA_036518575.1 Geobacteraceae bacterium
AAGACCACGTCCACATCCCCCGCCTCCCCGATCTTCAGGGCCTGGCCGGTGCCCACCGCGATCACGTCTACCTTGCAGTTGTTCTTTTTCTCGAACGGAGGACGAAGGACCCTGAGAAGCCCCGAATCCTGGGTGGAGGTGGTGGTGGACATCTTGAGCCGCTCCTCGGCGTGAACGGCGGTGGAGAACGCGAGCAGGGCGGTGAGGGCCAAAACGAACCTGCGCATGAATTTCATCGGTCTGCCTCCTTGGTGTGAATTCATTGTATTGAAAGTCGCAGAGTCTTAATAGATTAGCCGTATACTTCCTTCTTGGCAATCGTCTTCATCTTTTTCAGGCAGCTGATGCCATGCCGGCAGGCGGCGAAGACATCCTCGCTGTTGGGGGAGCTGGCAGCCACAAGCGAGATGATGTCCCCCACCCCGAGGCAGCCGAGCCTTCTCACGAGGAGCACGTCCGCCAACTTCCACTTGCCCGTGAGCTCCGCGGCAATTTCCGCCAGCTCGGCCTCCGTGTCGCCGGCGGCCGCATAGTCGATGCGGGTCGTGACACCGGTGCTGTCGCGCTGTTCCTTCACCACCGCGTAGTGAAAGACGACGGAGCCGGCACTCGTCTTGGCGATTTGGTCGTAGGCTGCGGTTGGGTCGATGGGGTCAAGGGTCACGGTCACTGCCATACTCTCTGCTCCTTCGGTGCCGCTTTGCAGCCCGGAGGGGGAAGAACCGCCCTCCGGGCTGCAAGAGTTCATCACAAACAGCTTGTTAAAAGATAACCTGCGCCTGGAGGCGATAGATCATGTCGTCGGCACCCCCCTTGCCCTGGTCGTGGGAGTCGGTCACATCCCCCTGGAGCTTCAGGTTGTGCTTGTTGATGTACCAGGAGACGGCGCCCGTAACGTCGCTGATGATGTCGCCCGCCTTGTCCCGGTTGGGGTCGACGTAGGAGTAGCGCATGGCCACTTCGAGGGTTTTCGGGATGAGGCAGTAGCCTGCCTGGCCATAGAAACCCTGGGCGCGGAGGAGTTTCCCGCTCGTCGCGCCTTCCGCCTGCCCCACGAGATATTCGCCCTGAGCGGAGATGCCCAGCCACTTGAAGGCCGCATCGACGCCCCACGTGTTGACGTCGAGCTTCTCGCTGGCGGTGAAGGTGGACAGTCCCTTGCCGAGCCAGCCGCTCGTCCCCGCGAAGTTGAGGTTGTTGGTTTCCAGGGTGGTGGTTGCCGGCGTGGTGCCCGTGGCAGCAGAGCGGTTTGCCTTCAGGGTGTCACCGAAGTAGTTGGCGCCGACGGAGAGAAGGGGCTTGGCGCTCCCTTCAAGGTCGGCCTCGGCGTAAGGCATCTTGCCGAAGGGGTTCACTGTCACCCGGGCGGCAATGGCGTTGTCGTTGGAGGTGCGGACCGTGCTCTGGCCAGCGCCGCCGTAGACGCCGAACTCGTAGGTGGTGAGACCACCGAGGATATCGCCGTTCAGTTTCACCCCGGCGTCATAGCCGGGACGGAAGGCATCCGAAGCATTGGAGCGGTCCACGAACTGCAGGGACCCGGAAGAGTTCAGCCACTGGCGGCCGAAGGGGACCTTGGTCTGGCCGGCGAGAAACTGGACCTCGTCCATGAGGCGATAGTTGAGGTAGGCGTGATCCAGGAGCTTGGACGAGCCTCCCTGGGTGAAGTCCACCTGGAGCAAATAGGTGAGGTCCTTGGTGTAGGCGTAGCCGTTCATCCAGACCTTCATCCGCCGCACTTCCCACTTGCTCGAATCGGGACTCGTGGCGCTGTTGACGTCGAGATCGGTGAGGGTGTAGCGGGCCTGGAGGCGCCCGCCAAGGGAGAGCTGGAATTTCTCGTCATCCGAGGTAAAGGTGAAGCCCTTGCCGAGCTTGTAGCTCACCGGCTTGCTCTTGGTTATCTCCTTGTAGTCCGCCTCGGTGATGACCCCCTTCTCCTTGAGGACATCCTCCAGGGTCTTCGCTCCCGCGCTCTGGGCGATGAGTAGCGCTCCCGCCGCAGCCATCATGACAATTCTTCTTCTCACGTGCAACCTCCATGGTATTAAAATAGCGGACTCGCATCCGCGCAACGAACAAGGGACCCTTCCGAAAAAAGAAGAGCCCCTTGACGCGAGCCGATGCTCACGCGAGCTTCTCCTTTTCAAAAGGAAGGTCCTGCCGTTTCCCGCAGGGCCCGGTGGCCGGCCGCCGTGGGGATCGCTCCCGGTAGGCGGTACGGCTCGGAGAACATTCGGATTGTTACACCTCGTCGATCACGAGGCAGGTGAAGGAAATGGCGGTCCAGCGCCGGTAGCGGCAGTTGTAGCAGGAGCGGGCCGCGTCCGCCACCCACTCCTCCTCCACGTCGGGACGAAAGAGGGAGCAGTCCGTAGCGAGCGCCGCAGCCCCCGCCCAGTCCTCGTGTCCCC
>DATDMX010000267.1:0-3365 GCA_036518575.1 Geobacteraceae bacterium
CGTACGATCGTCGCTCGTCGGGCCGAGCCCGCCGGTGACAATGACCGCATCGGAGTCGACGGCACAGAGGCGAAGCGCCGCGGCGATGGCCGCCTCGTCATCGCCGACGCTCAGGTGCCGCGCCACCGGGAGCCCTTGGGAGTAGAGGCGGGAGGCGATGTGGGCGAAATTGGAGTCCAGGATCTCGCCGTACATGAGCTCGTCGCCGATGGAGAGGACCGCGATTCTCATTTCCTAACCTTACCCATGCCTTGGTCTCCGGGCGGCTGCCCGATCCGTTTCAGAAGAATCTTGCCACGAGGTGAAGGACGATGGCGGCATAGACACCCGCCACCACGTCGTCGAGTACCACGCCGTAGCCGTTTTTCAGATGCCGGTCGCAAAAGCGCGCCGGCTCGATCTTCACGATGTCGAAAAAGCGGAAAAGGAAAAAGCCGGCCACCACGCCTTGCCACGAGAGGGGGATCCCGGTCATGGTGACGAGGTAGCCCATGACTTCGTCGATGACGATCTTGCCCGAATCCTGCTCGCCGAAGATGACCTCCGCCCGTCCGGCGACCCAGCTGGCAAAGAAGAAGAAGGGGACGAGGGTCGCAACGTAGAGGAAGAGGGGGAGGTGCGCGTAGACGAGATAGAGGGGAATGGCGGCCAGCGTGCCGACCGTTCCCGAGGCAACAGGGCTGAAACCGGAGCCCCCCCACGTGGCGGTGACGATGATAAAGCGTCTCATGACGGGGTGATGTCCCGTTCGAGCCGCCGGTAGACCTCCGCGAGGGGCAGACCCTTCTCCTCGGCCAGCCGCCGGCACTCCTCGTACTCCGGCACGATGCGCAGGATTTCGCCTGCCCTCCCGATGACCTTGACCTTCACCGCGCCGAGGGAGGTGTCGCGCTCCTCGATGCGACGGTCGAGCACGAAGCGGGCGGTCTGGTAGGAGCGCACGCCGATGGCGGTCGACTCGGTCAGAACGAGCGCGGCGAGTTCCTCAGCCCTGGTGGGGGGCGCGACGACCGTCAGCCGCGTTCCCGGCCGGTTCTTCTTCATCTGGAGGGGGGAGAACGCCACATCGAGGGCTCCTGCCGCCAGGAGCCGCTCCATGAGATGGCCGAGGATTTCCGGGTTCATGTCGTCGATGTGGGTTTCAAGCACGGTGACTTCGTCACGTCCGAGCGGCGTACTTTTCTCGCCCATGACGAGGCGCACGATGTTGGGCATGTCGCCGAAATCCTTCGTGCCTGCACCGCAGCCGATCCCCGTGACCCGCATGGCCGGCGCCGGACCGAAGCCGCTCGCCAGCGCCGCCAGGATGGCCGCGCCCGTAGGCGTCACCCGCTCCCCCGGCCCCGTTTCCCCATGGACCGGCATCCCGCGCAAGAGCTCGGCCGTGGCAGGTGCCGGCACCGGCAGGCGTCCGTGGGCAGTCTCCACGAAGCCGCTTCCCCAGGGGAGGGGCGAGGCATACAGCTGGGTAATACCGAGATAATCGAGGCAGAGGGACGTGGCCACGATGTCGACGATGGAATCGACCCCACCCACCTCATGGAAATGGACGTGGTCCATCGCGACGCCATGTACTTTCGCTTCGGCTTCGGCAAGGCGGAAAAAGATCCGCTGCGCTCGTTCCTTGACCGTCGGCGCGAGGGAGCTCGCCTCGATCATGGCGGCAATGTCCGTGTAGTGACGGTGCGGCTGATGCCCCTCCACGTGGACATCGAAGTGCATGGCGCTTACCCCGCGCCGCATGACCCGCTCCGCGGCGAGCCGGTACTCGGCGGTCGGAAGGGAGAGGCGGGCAAGTTCGTCACGGATGAAATCGAGGGGGACGCCGAGATCGAGAAACGCAGCCACCGTCATGTCACCGGCAATGCCGGCGAAGCAGTCGAAGTAAACGATGTTCAAGAAAACCTCTTTATGCGCAAGGCACCGAGCGCCTTGATTATCTGTTCATGAGACTTGCCGCCGTGCCGGCGCCGAAGCCGTTGTCGATGTTCACCACGGTTACCCCGGCGGCACAGGAGTTGAGCATGCCGAGCAGAGGAGCGATCCCGCCGAAGGAGGCGCCGTAGCCGATGGAGGTGGGGACGCCGATGACGGGCTTCCCCACGAGGCCGGCCACGACGGAGGGCAGGGCTCCCTCCATGCCGGCCACGACGATGATGACGCTTGCGGCAAAGAGAAGTTCCTTGCGCGCCAGAAGGCGGTGAATGCCGGCCACGCCCACATCGTAGAGCTCCACCACGTCGTTACCCATAATCCGCGCCGTCACCGTTGCTTCCGCCGCCACCGGGATGTCGGAGGTGCCGGCGGAGACGACGAGGATCGTGCCGCGACCCCGTATTTCCACCGGCTGCTGCTCGATGGTGAGGCAGCGGGCATCGGCGTGGTAGGTCGCCTGCGGGAAGCTCTTTTTCAGGGAGAGAGCCCTTTCCTCGTCGAGGCGGGTGACGAGGACGTTATTCCCCTTGTCGAGGAGGGCGATCATGATACGCTCGATCTGGCCGAGGCTCTTGCCGGCGCCGAAGATTACCTCGGGAAAACCGGTACGAAGCCCCCGGTGATGGTCGACGCTCGCTTCGCCCAGGTCTTCGAAGGGGAGGTGCTTGGGCCGCTCCAGGGTGTGATCGAGATCGACAGCTCCCGACTGGAGCTGCTGGAGGAGTTGTCGCAGTTTAATGCTGTCCATGGAACACCTTTAGCATGGCGGGGGGGCAAAAGTAGATACCTTCCGGAGCGCGGCCGGCAGAGACAAGGCAAAAGTATAGCACGGCGGATGACAAAGAAAAGCGTCAACTATCTGAGGCACGAAAAAAATGTCAGCGGGGGGACCAGGTGGGATGGGAGGCATTGCCGCCTACGCGCGAAACCGGGGTCTGGCCGCTGCCGTCGGCACGCATGATGTAGATCGCCTCCTTGCCTCCCCGCCGCGAGCTGAAGGTGATGAAGCGGCCGTCGGCCGACCAGCGGGGGTGTTCGTTCGAACCCTCCGAGGTAAGCTGCATGTCGCCGGTGCCGTCCGGATTGATGGTGTGGATCTGGAAGCCGCCCCCTTCCTGGCGACAGTAGGCGATCCGGTCGCCCCGCGGCGACCAGCGGGGGCTCACATTGTAGGCGCCGCTCGTAGTAAGGCGGCGGGCACTGCCGCCGTTGGCATCCATGATGAATACCTGGGGCTTGCCGAGGCGGTCGGAGACGAAAGCGATCTGATTGCCGGCGGGCGACCAGGCGGGCGAGACGCTGATGGCGTCGTCACGGGTCAGCCGCGCCTTCACCGCGCCGTCCTTGTCGATGACGTAGATGGCCGACGGACCGTCCTTGCTCATGGCCAGCGCGATGCGGTTACCGTCCGGTGCCCAGGCGGCGGTGAT
>DATDMX010000268.1:0-3014 GCA_036518575.1 Geobacteraceae bacterium
CACCCACGCCCGTAAGCGACCAAAAGGCTATGGCGAGGTCGAGACTCACCATGATCTGCGCCGTGTCGGCCAAGAGCTCGCTGCGCTTTGTCGTCACCTGCGGGAAGGCGACAAACGACAGCTTCATCGACTTCCTGGCACGGATGGTCGAAAGCCAGGCCAGGCCGGCTTTTCTCGTCATGGAAAGTAATGCGCTCCACACGTCAAAACGGGTGATAGCCTTTGTTGCCGCAACCGAAGGAAAGATGAGGCTTTTCCATGCTCCTGCGTGCTCGTTGCAGCTCACGCCCGATGCCTTGAAGGAAGAGCGGTTTACTCCTCGTGGGCTCGGGAAGAGGGTGTTGTCGGTTGAGGATGAAATGGAACCGGGCATCAGGGCACTGCAATGAGTTGGTCACCGTTCATGGTGCCTCGACGGGAAGAAGGACACGAGCCTCAGCGTCATGATCCTTCGAGGGGCCTTGTCTGTAAGAGGGCATGTGATGAAAAAGGGATATCGTTGCCCGACTTGCGGGAACTTCGAAGCCAGCCAACTTGCCGTCATCACTGCACAGGGTAAGAGCCTCTCCGTCCTGTTAGCCTCGCAGAGTACCATCAATAAAACTGATGCGCAGATGCGCTGTCTCCAATGTGACTATGTCTCGGACGCCCGTGATTTTCGCGACAGGAAGGAGAAAACGTGACTCTGGAAGACAGCGTGAGGGGAATGTAAAGCAGGTCGCGGATTTTTATTCCTCGTCTTGACGATCGAAGGGATAGTAGGTATAAGAGACAAAAAGAGTCCTTAATATCGTGTTGGGTTGACCACCCGAACCTTGCCAACCTTGCCTTAAGAGCAATATTACCTCGTGAATGGGCAATCTTCACCAAGAAAATGGTTGCGTCCCATTTGACAATATATCTGGTATACTTATGTTGGTATACTTTCTTTAATGTGACAAGATCGGTTAACCGTCAATTACGAACAAACCACATGAGGAGACAACAATGGCAAGAATTCTCCTGATCGAAGACGATAGAGCCGCTGCAGCTATCGAAATGAAATTCCTGAAGACCAGGGGGCACGATGTAACCGTTGCCCATGACGGTGAAACGGGCTTGTGCATTTTCGATGGCGGGACGTTTGACCTGGTTATTCTCGACCTTGTCCTGCCGAAGATAGACGGTCTCGTCTTGTGCCGCATTTTCAGATCGAGAGACAGATATGTCCCCATCATCATGCTCACCGGTCGGTCCGATATCGGCGACAAGGTGCTCGGCTATGAAACGGGCGCGGACGAATACCTGGCGAAACCCGTGAGTCTTGAAGAGCTCCTGGCGAAGGTAAAAGCCTTGTTGCGGCTCGTGGAGCGAGTCAGGGCGGCGGAGAAGATCCCGGCCGGCGACATGCTGCGGGTGGGGCATCTCCTGCTTGACATCGAGAAGCGCACCGCGTCGAAGGATGGCACTGTGATACCCTTGACAGCCCGGGAGTTCGACCTCCTGGCATTCATGGCGCGCAACCCCGGCAAGGTGTTCAGCCGTCCCCATCTCCTCCGGGAAGTGTGGGGCTACAAGCACGAATGCTACATGCACACGGTTGATTCCCACGTCAACAGGTTGCGCAACAAGATAGAAGACAATTCGGCGAAGCCGGACATTCTCCTGACCGTGTGGGGCGTGGGGTACAAGTTGAACGAAAGCCCCGCGCATTAAAACAGCGCATATCTCAGAGACCTTTTCGTGTAAGCACGCCACCGGCCCGGTGGCGTGCTTACACCTGTCATCATTCCCTCCCTCCCCATCGCTACCGTCGCCTTCCGCACGAGTTTCCAGGACCTGAGCGAATTCAACAAGCAGTTCAAGAAGGCTGCCGGCATTCCCCCTTCCGAGTATCGCAAGACCAGTTAATACCCCCGAGGATTCTTTCCGTACAAGCCGAGCAACGGCCACGTCTTGACATGTCATGAAAGTGGCCAGGAGACTCTTTTGTGATCTTTTCGTTTGTTCAGATAGCCCGCAACCGCCTTTCTTTTCTTGTTTGAAGCGTGATCTTTGTTATACTCTGCGGATAAGTGTAGGCCAGCCCGGTCCGACGAAAGGTGTAGCTCCATGAAGAAAAAATCCGTGCCGAATCCTCAAACAGGCAAGTCTGCCGAATCCGCCGCAACCCCGTCCGCCGGGCCGTCTTCCGGGCACGTGGGACGAGAGACGGCAAAGACACCTTCTTACATCGTCGGCATGGGGGGGTCGGCAGGCGCGCTGGAGGCGTTCGAGGAGTTCTTCGGCAACATGCCCAGCGACAGTGGTCTCGCCTTCATGCTCGTGCCTCACCTCGACCCGACTCACAAAGGTATCATGCCCGAACTTCTCCAGCGGATCACCGAGATGCGCGTCATGCAGGCGGAGGACGGCATGCGCGTTAGACCCAACTGCGTCTACGTCATCCCCTCCAACAAGGATATGTCTCTTCTCCACGGCGTGATCCAGCTTTTGGAGCCGACCGCACCGCGAGGGCTGAGGCTCCCCATCGACTTTTTCTTTCGGCACCTGGCTGAGGACCAGCAGGAGCGGGCAATCTGCATCATCCTGTCGGGGATGGGGACCGACGGGACCCTCGGGCTCAAGGCTATCAAGGAGAAGCTCGGTATGGCCATGGTCCAGGATCCGGCGACCGCCAAGTTCGACGGCATGCCGCACAGCGCCATCGAAACCGGCATCGTGGACTTCGTGGCTCCGGCCAGGACGTTGCCGGCCAAGCTCCTCGAATTTGTCACCCATGCCGCCTACGTCCATGAAAAGAGGGAAGCGCGAGAGGAAAAAAAGCTCTCGGCGCTACAGAAGATTTTCGTCTTGCTGCGGAGCCGGACCGGCCATGACTTCTCCTTCTACAAGAAGAACACCGTCGTCCGCCGGGTGGAGCGGCGGATGAATGTGCACCAGATCGACACTATCGAGCAGTATGTCCGTTATCTCCAGGGCAACACCCAGGAGGTGGATTTTCTTTTCAAGGAACTTCTCATCGGGGTGACAAA
>DATDMX010000269.1:0-3871 GCA_036518575.1 Geobacteraceae bacterium
GGGGACACCTTACTTAATTCAAAAGGCGGCCAAGCGGCCGCCTTTGCTTTTCTTCTCCGTGCCACGCTTTGCTCGTCTCTTGACGGTACGCCTGTTCCGGGGTAGAAAGAGCATAGACAGATTACTCGGGAGGTCAGCATATGAAAAGCGCCATTGCAGGGGCCATCAACCTCGGGATCGAGCCGGTCGCCCTGGTCTTTACCGACGAGAAGCCGGCGGGGGCGGTCCAGTTCGAAACGGGCAAGTGGGGGTGCGTGCTGAGCATGTTCGGTGCTGCCGCCACCAAAGGGCGAACTGCCGTGTTCGACCGGGAGACCTACGGCTGCTTCGGTGGGGGGATGGGGCTCGGTTTCGGCAATACCTATGAGAAGTTCCCCGGAGGGGTTGATGGCTTCTGTGGCTTCCTCTCCAACGGCAACGAGGCGACGGAACAGGGGCGCCGGATCGGCGAGGGGATGAAGGCCGGGGGGGCGCGGGCCGAGTTCGTGCACCATTTCCTCCACGGCGAACTGAGCTTCACCATCCCCTTTCAGCGGTTTCTGGAGATGGAGGCGAACATCGCGGGGAGTTTCCTGGAGCAGGAGCCGTGGGTGGCGCTGAAGTGATAATTCAAGACCACACCCCATATCGCATATCGAGGAGCACACCATGGATACCAATCGGCACCTGCCGCTTTGCCGCCTGCACAAACTGAAAGTTTCCCGGATCGACAAGAAAGGGGTCTGGCTCGAGGCCGGTGAGGTGCCGGCCCATCTCCCGTTGCGGGAAGCGCCCCGGGCCGTACCGGGAGAGGAGCTGGAAGTATTCCTCTTTCAGGTCGTCCCCGGCGAACTCCAGGCCACGCTCCGTCACCCCCTGGCCCAGGCGGGGGAATTCGCCGTGCTGAAGGTGAGATCGACCGGACCCCATGGCGCTTTTCTCGACTGGGGGCTGGCCAAGGACCTGCTGGTTCCGGTGAGCCTGCAGCCGGAGCGGATGCAGGTCAACATGAGCTACCTGGTGAAGGTCGACGTCGACAGCCAGGGGCGCCCCTTCGGCAACGCCCGTATCGACGACTGTCTCGACCGGGGCCGGCCGGAGCTGGCGGAGGGTGAGGCCGTGACGCTGACGGTCTGGCAGCTGACCGATCTGGGGGCTCGGGTGATCGTCAATAACCGCTACGCCGGCCTGGTGTACCGTGACGAGCTCCCGGCCGGCAGCTACCCCGGCATGAAACTCTCTGGCTACCTGAAGCGGGTGCGGGAGGACGGCAAGCTGGACATCACCCTGCACCGGGAGGGGGCCGCCGGTGTCGAGGATGCCCGTGACGCCATCCTGAAAACTCTTGCCGCCAACGGCGGTTCGCTCCCCCTGAGCGACAACAGCGCGCCGGAGGAGATCAGGCGGATTCTGGGGATGAGCAAGAAGACCTTCAAGAAGGCGGTCGGCGGCCTGTACAAGGACGGGGTGGTGAAGCTGACTGGGGGGGCCATCGAGCTGAAGCGCCCCTGAACTCTCTTCCCGTCAGGAAGGGACATGGCTTGACGACCATGACGGAATCAACTACAGTGTCACACCGGCCCGTCCGCCGGGCCCATCTCCTCCGCGAAACGCCCAGCCTATGACCAAACAAGAACTCGTTGCCACAATAATCGCCCGGCTGGAGACCGACCTGGCCCTGTTCACCGCTGCGGCCCTCCACGCCCATGCCGCCGCGACCCATGAGGAGTGCCAGCCGGACAACAAGTACGACACCACCGCCCTGGAAGCATCCTATATCGCCCAGGGGCAGGCCAACCGGGCGCAGGAGATTCGCCGGAGCCTGGAGGCGTACCGTGCCCTGGAAGTGCAGGAGCTCGACGACGATACGCCGGTGCGGCTGGGCGCCTTGGTGACCCTTGAGGATGGGGCGGGGGGTGAACGGCGGCTGTTTATCGGACCGCAAGCCGGCGGAATGAAGCTGGTCGATCCCGCGGGGGAGATTGTGGTCATTACCCCGGCGTCTCCCCTGGGTAAAATGTTACTCGGTTGTGTGGCGGGTGATGAGGTGCAGGGGATAGGTGACGGCAGGGGATCGGTCTACACCATCGTGGCTGTGGGTTGATGAACGATGAGACGAGTTGCGTGAGAGTACCATGAAGATCTGGATCGATGCCGATGCCTGCCCGCGGGCAGTGAAGGAAATCCTGTTCCGGGCCTCGGCCCGGCTGCAGGTGCCGCTTTGCCTGGTGGCAAACAAGAGCCTCGCCAAACATGCCGGCCCATTGGTGGAGATCGTCGTGGTGGGGGAGGGCTTCGACGTGGCGGACGACTACATCGCCGAGAACGCCGCTCCGACCGACCTGGTGGTGACTGCCGATGTGCCGCTGGCCGCCCGGATCGTCGCCAAAGGGGGCGTGGCCCTCGACCCGCGCGGCGAGCTCTATAGCGAAGAATCCATCGGCGACCGGCTGGCCATGCGCGACCTCCTGAGCTCACTGCGCGACACGGGCATGATCCAGGGGGGCGGCCCGGCGCCATTCAGCATGAGCGACCGCAACCGCTTCGCCTCAGCCCTGGATAGCCTCCTGCATCGCATGATCCGCGGCCAGCGGCCAACCCTATAGAGGAGCACCATGGCACTACCCTCGACGATCTACAAGGCAACCATCCAGCTGGCCGATATCGACCGCGGCCGCTACGAAACCCTCCAGGCAACCGTGGCCCAGCACCCGTCCGAAACCGAGGAGCGGCTGGTGGCCCGGCTTTTGGCCTACGCCATCTTCTACGAGGACGATCTCTCCTTCACCAAGGGGCTCAGCGCCACCGACGAGCCGGAACTCTGGGTGAAAGGTGGCGACGGCCGGGTGCAGCTCTGGGTCGAGGTGGGCTTGCCCGACGCCGAGCGCATCGTCAAGGCGAGCCGCCACGCCGAGCGGGTGGCCCTCCTTGCCTGCGGCCGGGCGCTCTTCAGCTGGCAACAGCAACATCTACCGAAGCTGACGACTATCCCCAACCTCACCGTCATAACCATCGACCAACCGTTTCTCGCTAACCTCGTGCAGCGACTGGAGCGCTCCGTCTCCTGGTCGATCACCATCACCGAAGGGGTCTGCTACCTGACCATCGGGGAAGAAACGCTGGAGACGACTCTCCTGACGCCGGCATAACCGTGTACCCCGGGGATCCCGGGAGAGTTTACCCAATGAAAAAAGGCGACCAATCGGCCGCCTTTTTCATTTTCGGAGCACTGCTTCGTGATGAATTACAGTTTCACATCCAGCTCGTTCTGGGTCAACTGAGCCCGCACCTGCTTCTTCCTGATCTGCACCAGCTCGCCGCTCTTGGTCTTCATGACCGCTCCCGGCTTGCGGTGCGAGTTGTAGTTTTCCGGCGACATGCTCTCGGAATAGGCGCCGGTGCCGCCGATGACGACGTAGTCGCCGATTTCCGGCTCTACAATGAGCACCGGCACGATGTTGCCGTCCTTGTCGAGACGCACCGAATCGCCGCTTTCGCAGCAGCGCCCGACGATACCGAACGGTTTCAGCCCGGCCGTGGGGGTCTGGTCATACTCGCTGGAGAGGAGCGTCCCGTCCTGGCGCACGATGGCAATGGGGTGCTCGGAGCCGTAGAGGAGCGGGCGGGTCAGGAGTTCCATGCCGCCGTCGACGATGAGGAAGTTGAGCTCGTTGGTGAGCTTCTTGTCGATAATCCTGGTGATGATATGACCGGAGTTGGCCACCACATAGGTTCCCGGCTCGATCTCCATCTGCAGCTCCCGGCTGGTCGCCTCCTTGAACTCCGTGATCCGCTTTTTCGCATAGGCGCCCAGGGAGGCGATGTCGGCCTGTTTCTCCCCCGGCATCCGGGCGACCTTGAGCCCGCCGCCGAAGCTTACCGTGGTTGCATC
>DATDMX010000270.1:0-3395 GCA_036518575.1 Geobacteraceae bacterium
CCAACGGTTCGCCTCGTTGGCGGCCATGTTGTACCTCCTGAGCCTCATACTCTATGCTGCAGCCCGTCTCGGCCAGGTGAGGGCGGGGCGTCTATGGAGCCCGGGAACGGGACTTCTCCTGGCAGCCTCTCTCGCAGCGGCCCTCCTTGCCTGCAGTACCAAGGAGAACGCGTTCACCCTGCCGTTTGCTCTCTTTCTCTACGAAGGGATGTTCTTCCCCCTGACCCGCCGGAAAAAGGCCTTTCTGGTGACGGCCGCCGTTGCCGGCGCTGCAGCCGCGGGGGGCGTTGCCCTGTGGTACGGAAGCTCCCTCGGGAAGCTGCTTTCGGACGTGGGTGGGAGCCTGAGCGCGGCCCGGGACATCAGCCGCTGGCACTACCTCCTCACCCAGTTCGAGGTCATTGCCACCTATGTGCGGCTCATATTTTTCCCTTTCCGGCAGAATCTCGATTACGCCTATCCCCTTGCCGGGTCGTTCTTCGGCCCAACGGTACTCCGGTCGCTCGCCCTTCTCCTCGGCCTCCAGGCCTTGGCCGGCCTCGCCATCGTGCGGACCGAAAGGGGCGGGGATGGAGGACTGCGTCTGGTGGCCTTCGGTATCTTCTGGTTCTTTCTTGCCCTGGCGGTCGAGTCGAGCGTCATTCCCATTGCCGACGTCATCTTCGAGCATCGCCTCTACCTGCCGTCCATCGGCGCGTTCATGGCGCTTGCCGCCCTTCTTTTTCTCGTCCCGCCTCCCGCGGAGAGGATTGCGCGCGCTGCGTTTGCCGCCGTGATCGTCCTCCTCATGGTCGTTACCTGGCAGCGCAACGAGGTGTGGCGGGACGGTGTCACTCTCTGGGAGGACGTCATTGCCAAGTCACCCGGCAAGGCGCGTCCCCGCAACGAACTGGGCAAGGTCCTCTTCGAGGTCGGCCGCTACCCCGAGGCCATCGCCTCCTACCAGGCGGCGATTGGGCTCGATCGGGACTTTTTTCCAGCGCACAATAACCTTGGCGCTGCGTACTTCAAGAGCGGCAACCTCGACGGGGCGATGGCCGAATATCTCGTTGCGGTCCGGCTTCAGCCCCGCCAGGCCGAGGTTCACAACAACCTCGGGGTTATCTACGACCGCAAAGGGCTGTTCGACAGGGCAAGGGCCGAATTCGAGACCGCCCTGCAGCTGCGCGCCGATTATTCGGCGGCCTACGACAATCTCGGCTCGGTCCTGAGGAAAACTGGCCGGATGGAGGAGGCCATCGCCCGGCACCTGACTGCCCTGCGCCTCCAGCCCGGTTTTGCCTCGGCCTACAACAATCTCGGCATCGCCTACGCCGAGGAGGGAAGACTCGATGAGGCCGTCGACTGTTTCGGGAAGGCGGTCGGGCTGGAACCTCGCGCCGCGGAGTTCCACCATAATCTAGCCGAGGCGTATGACCTCAAGGGGTGGCACGAGCGGGCTGCGGCGGAGCGGAGGGTGGTCGGGGAGAGGGCGACGGGAGAATGAGGTCGGGGGAACCCGAGGGGAGGGGGCGTGTGGCGGATCAGGCGGCTTTCCTGAGGGTGAACGAAAAGGTCGTCCCTTTTTCCGGAGTGCTTACCACGGAGACACTGCCGCCATGGAGTTGGACGATGTGCTTGACGATGGCAAGCCCCAGTCCTGTTCCCCCCTGGTCACGGCTTCGTGCGGCATCAACCCGGTAGAAGCGTTCGAAGATGCGTGGCAGGTCTTTCTGCGGAATGCCGATGCCGGTGTCGCTTACGCTGATGCGGACCATTTCCCCCTCGTCTGCTGCACTGACGGAAATGGCGCCGTTGGCGGCGGTGTACGTGACGGCATTGTCGAGAAGGTTGACGAGCACCTGTTCGAGCCGTCCGGGGTCGGCGAGGACTGCTGGAGCCGTGGCCGTTTCCCGCAGGTCAAGGAGAATGCCTTTCTCCCGGGCCTTTTCCTCTACGAGAGCGGCAGCGCCGGCAACGGCGCGGGCAGGTTCCACGGGGACGAGGGCCAGGGCAACGCCTCCCGACTCCAGCGACGAGAGGGTGAGCAGATCGGCTATGAGGCGGGAGAGCCTGTCGGCGTGTCTGGCAATGACGCCGATGAAGCGGGCTTCCTTTTCCGGGTCCACGCTACCCTCGGCCAGGGCCTCCGCGTATCCCTTGATGACGGTGACGGGGGTGCGCAGCTCGTGGGAGACGTTGGCCACGAAGTCGCGCCGCACGTTTTCCAGCTTCCTGATGTCGCTGATGTCGTGAAAGACCGCCACCACGCCCGTAAGACGGCCATCGGTGCGCAGCGGCACCCAGTGGGTGGCCAGGGTCTTCTCTTCGGGAAGACGCAGGGGTATCTCCGCCGACTGTTCCCCGCCGGTCGCCACCACCTGGCGGAAGGCCTCGTGGAGATCGGGGTGACGGGCGATGTCCATAAGGGACTTTCCTTCCACCTCCGTGCCGGGGGAGAAGAGAGCCCGGAAAGCCGGATTGACGAGGACGATCGTTCCCTCTGCGTCGGCCACCATCAACCCCTCACCCATACCGCTCAGAATAGCGTCAAGGCGGTTTTTTTCCGTGGCCAGCCGCTCCACCTGAGAACCGATCCTTTCGGCCATATCGTTCATCACCCGTGCTAGATCGGCCAGTTCGTCCCGGCCGCTCACGGGGACCCGTCGCTGGAAGTCCCCTTTCCCCACATGGGTCGCGGTTTCGGCAATGAGTCGCAGCGAGCGGGTGACGAGCCGCGAGAGGAGGTAGCTCAGCCCGAGGGAGAGAAGGAGAGCGACAAGGAGAGCTGCCCCGAGCATGGTGTGAAGCCTGCTGCTTGCCTGGGCAAGGGACGTGAGGGGGAGGGCGAGGCGCAGCACCCCCGGCTCGCCCCTGTCGGGCTGGAGCCGGACCGCTACATAAAGCATGAAAAGACGCAGGGTTTCGGAGTAACGGATGGAGCTTCCTTCTCCGGATGCGAGTGCCTGCCGTACTTCGGGACGATTGCTGTGGTTTTCCAGGTGGTGGAGTTCCGCCGGGGGGACTTCCGAATCACCGAGAACCGTGCCGTCCGGGGCGATGATGGTCACACGCGCTTTGATCTCTCTACCGATGACGTCGGCGACTGCCTCGGCCTCGCGACCGAGGGCGTCTTCCCGGGTGGCCAGGAGGCGGGCGAGCCGCGCCTCGTTGAGAAGGTTGCCGCGGATATCCTCCACGAAGTAGTTTTCCAGCGTATGGCGCAGGTAGGCGTAGAGGGTTCCTCCCATGAGGAGAACGAGGACGGCATAGGAGAGCATCAGTTTCCAGCGGAAACGGACCCTCATTCTTCCTCCATCTTGTAACCGAAGCCGCGGACCGTCTTGATCATATCCCCGGCCCTGCCGAGCTTCGCTCTCAGGCGCGTCACGTGGGTGTCCACCGTGCGCGTGTCG
>DATDMX010000271.1:0-5691 GCA_036518575.1 Geobacteraceae bacterium
CCCACACCCCGGTGAGGAGGAGCTCGCGGCTCTGCACCCTGCCGAGGCGTTCCGCAAGACTCTGGAGGAGCTTGAATTCGATAGTGGTGAGAGCCACTTCCTCGCCGTCCACCTCCACGCGGTGCCGTTCCAAGTCGATGAGGAGCGGGCCGATGGTGACGATCCGGGGGGGCTTTCCCGGCGTCCCGCGCCGAAGAACGGCTTTCACGCGCAGGATGAGCTCCCTCGTTGAGAAAGGTTTTACCACGTAGTCGTCGGCCCCAACCTCGAAGCCCACGACACGATCGATCTCGTCTCCCTTGGCGGTCAGCATGATGATGGGGATAGTCGCGGTCTTTTCTTGTTTCTTCAGGAGTTTGCACACCTCAGTGCCCATCATGCCGGGAAGCATGAGGTCGAGGAGAACGAGATCGGGGAGTTGGCGGCGGGCCTCTTCCACGCCGGCCACGCCATCGGCGGCGATGAGGGCACGGTACCCCTCCCGCTCCAGGTTGAATGCCACGAGCTCGGCGAGGTCCTGTTCGTCTTCGATGATGAGAATCGTTTGCACCTGGGCCTCCCACCCGATGAATAGCAGGGAAAGGTTACAGCGGCGTGTCTGTGATGTAAAGAAATAATGGCAGTGTCGACCGCTTCCCGACTCGTCCACAGAAGATGTGGAAAGGGGTGTGGAAAAATGGGGAGAGGCAGGGCGAAGTCCTTTTAGTCTAAACGGAATTGACTCTTTGCCTAAAAAAAGGGCAGCATTCGTACACCCCTGTTTATTTATAATTCAAGTAATTACAGGTGGTTGCGAGCTTATGGGTTTTCCCGCGATAACGTCGTTCTGTGTTTTTGGAACGCACCTATCCTGGTGGGCATGGCAAGATGACCTGAAATAATGATACCATGTTCTAAAAATCTTGACTTGTTGTGGTCACTGTGTTAATGGATAAAACCTCTGTTAAATCAACATGTTAATTTGAGCGGAAATGGTTTTTTAACATCCGGGTGAATGAGGAGGGAGCATGGCAAAGACGCTTGAATGCACGGTGGGAGGATTGCTCGACGATATCGCGGCCCGTTACCCGGATAATGACGCCCTCGTTTACCCCGAGCGCGGGCTTCGCTACAGCTACCGGCAGTTCAACGAGGTCTGCCGCCAGGTGGCCAAGGGGCTTATGAAGCTCGGTATCAAGAAGGGGGATAATGTCGCCATCTGGGCCTACAATGTGCCGGAGTGGGTCATTCTCCAGTTCGCCACCGCCAAGATGGGCGCCGTCCTTGTCACCGTCAACACGAGCTACAAGTCCGCCGAGCTTGAATACATCCTCAAACAGTCCGATTCCACCACGCTCTTTCTCGTGCGTTCGTTCAAGGACACCGACTACGTGGCGACCCTCACCTCCGTTGTGCCCGAGCTCGGTGCCTCCACGCCGGGCAGTCTTTCGAGCTCCCGTCTTCCGTACCTCAAGAATGTCGTCTTCATCGGCGACGAGACGCCGGCGGGAACGATCAACTTTTCTCGGATACTGGAGCTCGGCAAAGAGGTGACGGATGCCGAGCTGGCCGCCGTGGAGGCCACCCTCGATTGCCATGACGTGATCAACATGCAGTACACGTCGGGGACCACCGGCTTTCCCAAGGGGGTTATGCTCACTCACCACAACGTGGTCAACAACGGCTTCAATATCGGCGAGTGCATGAAGTTCACCGCGAAGGATCGCCTCTGCATCCCGGTGCCCTTTTTCCACTGCTTTGGCTGCGTTCTGGCTGTTATGGCGTGCGTTACCCACGGCTCCACCATGGTGCCCGTGGAGATCTTCGACCCCCTCAAGGTGCTCCAGACCATCGAGAAGGAGCGTTGTACGGCTGTCCACGGCGTACCCACCATGTTCATTGCCGAGCTGGAGCATCCCGAGTTCGAGAAATTCGACCTCTCCACCCTGCGCAGCGGCATCATGGCAGGTTCCAACTGTCCCATCGAGGTGATGAAGAAGGTGATCACCCAGATGCACGCCAGCGAGATAACCATCGCCTACGGCCAGACCGAGTCCTCCCCCGTCATCACCCAGACGCGCACCGACGACCCCATCGAACTTCGCGTGGCTACTGTGGGACGGGCTCTGCCCGACGTGGAGGTGAAGATCGTCGATATCGAGAGCGGTGCGACGCTTCCCCCCGGGAAGCAGGGGGAGCTCTGCACCCGCGGCTACCTCGTCATGAAGGGCTACTACAAGATGCCCGAGGAAACCGCCAAGGCCATCGACGCGGACAAGTGGCTCCACACGGGCGATCTCGCCGTCATGGACGAGAACGGCTACTGCAAGATCACCGGCCGGATCAAGAACATGATCATCCGCGGCGGCGAAAACATCTACCCCCGCGAGATCGAAGAGTTCCTCTACAGCCATCCCAAGATCTCCGATATCCAGGTCTACGGAGTCCCCGACCGGAAATACGGCGAGCAGGTGATGGCCGCCGTCATCCTCAAGAAGGGGGTGACGATGACCGAGGATGAGGTGAAGGAGTTCTGCCGCGGCAAGATCGCCAACTACAAGATACCGAAGTACGTCAAGTTCGTCGATGCCTACCCCATGACGGCGAGCGGCAAGATCCAGAAGTTCAAGCTGCGGGAGATGGCGATCAAGGAGTATCATCTGGAAGAGGGCACTCCCAACCTCCCATGACCGCCCGCAGCGACGCTCCCTCGCTTCATCTTACGCGCCAGTTCATCTTCTTCCTCTGCGCCCGGGGGGCTGCCTCCATTGCCTACCAGATGGTGGGGGTCGCCGTCGGCTGGCAGATCTACGCGCTGACGAAGCGTGCCTTCGATCTGGGACTCGTGGGGCTCGTGCAGTTCATCCCCCTCGTGGCCCTCATCCTCGTGGCCGGACATGTGGCCGACCGCTACGACCGGCGCCGTGTCATCATGTGCGCCCAGCTCTTCGAGGCAGCGGCGCTCCTCGTGCTTCTGGCCGCGACAACGGGAGGGTGGGTCGCCAAGGAGTCGATCCTCCTCATCGTTTTTGCCATTGGCGTTGCCCGGGCCTTCGAGTTTCCCACCATGCAGACCATGGTTCCCTCCCTCGTGGAGCCGGCCGCCATCCCCCGGGCCATGGCAGTCGCTGCCTCCGTGAGCCAGGCGGCCATCGTGGCCGGGCCGATGCTCGGCGGCTTTCTCTATCTCGCCGGCCCGGCCATCGTCTACGGCGTTGCCGCCTGCCTCTTTCTCTGCTCCGCGGCGGTTTTTGCCACCCTGACGCTCCGGGCGCGTCCCCGGCACCGCGAACCCCTGAGCCTCCACTCGCTCCTGGCAGGCATTTCTTTCATCCGTAGCCGCCCGGTCGTCCTCGGTGCCATCTCCCTCGATCTCTTTGCCGTGCTCCTTGGGGGAGCCACGGCCCTTCTTCCCATTTTCGCCCGCGACATCCTCCATGCCGGTCCTTGGGCCCTCGGTTGTCTACGGGCGGCACCGGCCGTCGGGGCTTTCATTGCCTCCCTCATTCTCGCCCGCGCCCCGCTGCGCCGCCGGGTGGGGAGAGTAATGTTCACCTGCGTCGCTCTTTTCGGCGGCGCCACCATCGCCTTCGCCCTCTCCACCTGGACGTGGCTCTCCTTTGTGGCCCTACTTGTTGCCGGCGCTGTGGACATGGTGAGCGTCGTCATCCGTGGCTCCCTTGTCCAACTCGAAACGCCCGATGAGATGCGGGGGCGGGTGAGCGCCGTCAACGCCGTCTTCATCGGTACCTCCAATCAGTTGGGTGAGTTCGAATCGGGGCTTACCGCCGCGTGGTTCGGCGTTGTCCCCGCCGCGGTGCTGGGGGGCGTCGGTACCCTCGTGGTCGTCATCCTCTGGATGAAGCTCTACCCCGAACTCGTCCACCGGGAAAGGCTCGAGAACTCCTGAATCCGGCGTTCCTTCTCCCCCATTTGACAGGCGGAAGCGTTTGTCTAGAATGTAGGGAGTTTCCCGATGGAAACGGAAAACCATTTCCGCAAACGGAGGATGCCATGATGAGATTTCTCGGTTGCTGTGGAGCGTTTCTGCTCGTCACGTCGGCTTCGCTCGCCTGGGCCGACGGCGAAACCTGCCGCACGTACTGCCGGCAGGTTTACGATTCCTGTCGCAGTTCGCAGTTGGGGAACTGCGACGAGAATTACCAAAATTGCCTGAAGGGATGTCCTCAGGACACCACTCCCGCCCCTCAACCCCCGAAAGAGGACGAGGGGAAGAAAAAGGAGCCGGAGAGCGGAAAGTCCGAGAAGCCCTACTGAGGCGTTTCGTAGTCGTGGCGTCCCGCCCGTGGAGCACCACTGCCCGTTAGCCATGACCTGCAGGGGAGGTTGAGCAGCCGCGAAACCTCCTCATTTTTGTCAAAAATTCGATTTTCCGCAAAATTCTCCATTTCCCCGCACCCTTAAAAATGTTATAAGAGAGACGAGAACGTGATCCACAAGTGTAACCTTCTGTGGTCTCTGTCTGTCAAAGCGCGTCCGCGCTGCACCCCCATCGATGGAGTATTCAGTGACGAATCAACGTATGTTTCTTTCTCCCCGGACGCTTGTCCGGGCGCTCCCGTTTCTCGCTCTTCCCCTAGGCTTGGCTGCCTGCTCCGACAGCAAGGCGCCCCGGTCAGGGGCCCAGGCTGCCAGCAGCACACCTCCTGTCGCTGCCAGGTACAGTAGCCCGGCCAAAGCTGCCGCGCCCGCGGCTTCCTTCGCGGTGGCAACGAGCGCCAGCCACAGCACTCCCAAGCCTGCCGCCAAGGCGGGCACGGCTAAGGGGACGGCTACCGCCACTCCGGCAGTGCCTAAAGTGCGGTACAACTCGGGCGAAGATCCCGATTTCGCGACCAAGTGCGGCTGGCCGGTCAAGTGCCCCGAGCCGCTGCCCGGCTCGATCCTGCCGGCCAAGCGCATCGTTGCCTACTACGGCAACCCGCTTTCCAAGCGGATGGGGGCTTTGGGCGAGTACCCGAAGGACGACATGCTGCGCAGGCTCAAGGGGGAAGTGGCGAAGTGGGAGAAGGCCGATCCCTCGCACAAGGTGCAGCCGGCGCTGCATCTCATCGCCGTGGTGGCCCAGGGTGAGCCGGGCAAGGCGGGCAAGTACCGGATGGTCATGCCTGACACCGTCGTGAACCAGGTGTACGGTTGGGCCAAAGAGGCGGGGGCGATTCTCTTCATCGACATCCAGACCGGACACGACGACATTCGCACCATTTTGCCGCGTTTCGAGTGGCTCCTGAAGAATCCGGACGTGCACCTGGGCATCGACCCGGAGTTCAACCTCATCAAGAGCCGCAAGATCCCGGGGACGAAGATCGGCACCTATGACGCCGCCGACATCAATTACGCTTCCGGCTATCTCAAGGACCTGGTGAAGAAGTACAACCTCCCCCCCAAGGTGATGATCGTTCACCGCTTTACGCGTAACGGCGTCACCAACGCCAAGCACATCACCGTGCGCCCCGAGGTGCAGATGGTCATGAACATGGACGGCTGGGGAGCCCCGTGGCTCAAGCGCGACTCCTACAAGGACTACATCGTCTCCGAACCGGTGCAGTACACGGGGTTCAAGCTCTTCTACCACAACGACACCAAGAAGGGGGACGCGCTGCTCACCCCGAAAGAGGTGCTCTTGCTGCAACCGAAACCGCTCTACATCCAGTACCAGTAGGTCCTTCCAAGAGCCCCCCTTCCCCTTCG
>DATDMX010000272.1:0-2605 GCA_036518575.1 Geobacteraceae bacterium
TTCTGTGTGGCGGCGGAGAACTGCGAGCCTTGAGGGCAGGGTGATTGAGGCGAGGGTAGGGGATACTCCGTGGATGAAAAGAAGGGCCATGCGCGTGCATGGCCCTTCTTTTTGCAGAGGAGGGGGGAGTTATGCTTCCCCTTTTTCTTCGATTCGAGGGAAGAGGGGCTCGGCCTTGGTAATCTTCGTTCCGCTAGCAAGCCTTCCCCAGGAGAGATCTTCCTTTTCCGCATCCTTGTCCCATCCGAAGTAAGCGAGACCCTTCTTTGCCGTGCGTGGCATGAAGGCGGAGAGGAGCACGTAAACAATGCGTTGCGATTCAAGGACGCAATACATGACGGTGGCAAGACGGCCGCTGAGAGCCGGGTCCTTGGCCAGGGCCCAGGGGGCTGTCTCGTCAATGTACTTGTTGCCGGCGGAAACAACTTCCCAGATGGCCTGCAATGCCTTGCTGAAAGCGAGTTCCTCCATGTGGACTTCGACCTGCGACACCATTGCCGCCGTCTTGTCACGATAGGCGAGGTCGACCTCGGCAAGAGTCTCCGGTTCCCGGACGATACCGTCGAAATACTTGTTGATCATGGCAGTCGAGCGGTTGAGGAGGTTGCCCAAGTCGTTGGCCAGGTCGGAGTTGATGCGATGGACCAGGGCCGCGTGGGAGAAGTCACCGTCAAGGCCAAAGGGAACTTCGCGCAGCAGAAAGTAGCGCACGGCGTCGACACCGTAGCGGTCGATGAGCATGTTGGGCTCGACGACGTTCTGCAGGCTCTTGCTCATCTTCTGCCCTTCCACTGTCCACCAGCCATGGGCAAAGACCTTTTTCGGCAGAGGCAGCCCTGCCGCCATGAGAAATGTTGGCCAGTAGACGGTGTGGAATCGCAGGATATCCTTGCCGATGAGATGAACATCCACCGGCCAGAACGTGCCGAAATTGCCGGTCTCGTCCGGGTAGCCCAAGGCGGTGATGTAGTTGGCAAGAGCATCGAACCACACGTAGATGACATGTTTGTCGTTGCCTGGCACTGGGATTCCCCAGGTGAAGGTGGTCCTGGAAACGGACAGGTCGCGCAGCCCCTCCTTGACGAAAGCGAGGATTTCGTTGCGGCGGCTCTTTGGCTGGATGAAGTCGGGATTGGCCTCGATGTGGTCGAGGAGTTGCTGCTGGTACTTGCTCATACGGAAGAAGTACGACTCCTCCTTGAGCTTTTCGGTCGGACGGTTACAGTCGGGGCATTTGAAGTCGATGAGCTGGGTTTCAGTCCAGAATGTTTCGCAGGGGGTACAATACCAGTCCTCGTACTCTCCCAGATAGATGTCTCCCTGCGCCATCACTTTGGAAAAGAGATGGCTGACGCCCTTCTTGTGCCGGTCCTGGGTTGTGCGGATGAAGTCGGCGTAATCGATATCGAGCTTCTCCCAGAGAGCCTGGAAACGTTTCATGACCCGGTCGGCGAGTTCGATAGGGGTTTCACCGGCAGCATTGGCCGCTTTTTCGACCTTCTGGCCGTGCTCATCTGTGCCGGTGAGGAAGAAGACCTCGTACCCCATCAACTTCTTGTAACGACCAAGGACGTCGGCGGCAAGCGTTGTATAGGCATGACCGATGTGCGGGACATCGTTCACGTAATAGATGGGGGTAGTGACGTAAAAGGTCGGTTTCATCGTTTCTCCTTTTTCTCCTTGTCCGGATGCTCTCTGTGGCGCTCGCGCCGGCCTTTGCCGCCACCTTGTCTTTCCTCTTGAGGCTTGGCCCCGGGGGCTTCCTTGCCGCTCTCCTTGGGGGATTTCTTCGGGCGGTCAGTTACGTGTTCAGGTTTGATGTCATCGCCCTTGCAGGCGACGAGTCGGTCATCGTCGGTCCTGACCGTCACCGTTCCCTCAAGAATATTGAGTTTCACCACTTCGCCGGACACGCCACCACACTGGACATGTTTGCCGCACTTGGGAAGACACTTGCGGAGAGTGCAGTAGGTTTCGAACTCGTAGCCGAGGCAGCAGAGAAGTCTGCCGCACTGCCCGGAAATCTTGCTCGGATTCAGGGCAAGGCTCTGCTCCTTCGCCATTTTGACCGACACCGGCTCGAAGTCGCGCAGAAACGACGAGCAGCAGAGTTCGCGGCCACAGATGCCGATTCCTCCCACCATCTTTGCCTCGTCACGGACGCCGATCTGGCGCATCTCGATGCGGGTGTGAAAGACATGGGCAAGATCCTTGACCAGCTCCCGGAAATCCACACGGCCGTCGGCGGTGAAGTAGAAGACGGCCTTGCTGCCGTCGAAGAGATACTCGACCCGGACGAGCTTCATCTCCATGTTCCGTTCCTTGATTTTCTGGAGACAGAACTGGTAGGCTTCCTTTTCCCGTTCGGCGTTCCTCGCCTGGGCTGCAAGATCCGACGGTTCGGCCTTGCGGACGATGCTTTTGAGGCCTTCGGGCACACTCTCGACGGGAAATTCCCGTGGGGGGACGATGACCGCGGCGATGCTCTTCCCGCGCTCGGTTTCAACGACGACCTTGTCTCCAGCCTTGAGGTCAAGAATGCCGGCGTTGAAATCGTAGAGCTTGCCTGCGGGGGTGAATTGAACCTTTACAATACGTGGCAAAA
>DATDMX010000273.1:0-4142 GCA_036518575.1 Geobacteraceae bacterium
CCTGGACGACAGAAGGTTCGCCCTACGCTGGGCGGAAGCGGCCGTGGAGGCCGGGCGCGGCTTCGGCCCCCGGCTTCGCTTCGAGCTCTCCCGACGCGGCATCGAAGCTGAGATCGTCAATGATGTCCTTGCCACGATCGACAACGAACACGACGAGGAGAATACCCTCGCAACCCTCGTAACGACGAAGTTTCCCGCCTTCGACCCGCACCGGGCCGATGAAAGGGAGCGACGCCGGATGATGCACTACCTGCAGCGGCGGGGCTTCTCCTACGGAGCCATCAGCCGCTTTTTCCGCACATTCCAGGGGGACTGACGTTCCCTGCCATACAGATTCAGGAGAGACTTACATGACCGGAAAAGAAATCAGGGCGATGTTCCTGCGCTACTTCGAGGAACGGGGACATACCATTGTCCCGAGCTCGTCCCTCATCCCCCATAACGACCCGACGCTCCTCTTTGCCAACGCCGGGATGAACCAGTTCAAGGACTGTTTCCTCGGCCTGGAGAAGCGCGATTACGTACGCGCCTGCAGCTCGCAGAAGTGCGTGCGGGCCGGTGGCAAGCACAACGACCTGGAAAACGTGGGGCGCACCGCCCGTCACCATACCTTCTTCGAGATGCTCGGTAACTTCTCCTTCGGCGACTACTTCAAGAAGGAGGCGATTCACTTCGCCTGGGAATTCCTGACCAAGGAACTTCGCCTCGACAAGAGCCGGCTCTATGTGACGGTCTACAAAGACGACGACGAGGCCGCCGACATCTGGCATCTCCAGGAAGGGGTGCCGTACGACCGTATCTACCGCTTCGGTGAGAAGGACAACTTCTGGGCCATGGGTGACACGGGTCCCTGCGGCCCCTGCACCGAGATCTTCTGGGACAACGGCCCCGAGGTGGGGTGCGGCTCGCCCGATTGCGCGGTGGGATGCGACTGCGACCGCTACATGGAAATCTGGAACAATGTCTTCATGCAGTTCGAACGGGCCGCCGACGGCACGCTCACGCCGCTTCCCAAACCCTCCGTCGACACGGGCATGGGGCTCGAACGCATATCCACCGTCATGCAGGGGAAGCAGACCAATTACGACACCGACCTTTTCCAGGGGATCATCCGCCACATCGAGAAACTCTCCGGCAAGAAGTACGGCGATAACGAGAAGGACGACGTCTCCATGCGGGTCATCGCCGACCACGCCCGGGCCACGACCTTCCTCATCTGCGACGGGGCGCTGCCGTCCAACGAAGGGCGGGGCTACGTGCTGCGCCGCATCATGCGCCGGGCCGCGCGGCACGCCAAGATGCTCGGCTTTGCCGAGCCGATGCTCCACCGGGCCGTGGACGCGGTCAACGAAATGATGGCCGATGCCTATCCCGAGCTGATCGAGCGCGAGGCGTACATCAAGAAAGTGGTGCTGGCCGAGGAGGAGCGCTTCATCGAAGCCCTCGACCGCGGCCTCGCCATCCTGAACGACGAGGTGGCAATGCTTCGCCGCGAAGGCCGGACGGTCATCCCGGGCGAGACTCTGTTCAGGCTCTACGACACCTACGGTTTTCCCACCGATCTCACCGGCGACATCGTGGCGGCCGAAGGGTTCACCATTGACGAGGCCGGCTTCGAAGCCTGCATGGAACGGCAGCGCGAGCAGGCCCGGGAACACTGGAAAGGGTCGGGCGAAGAGGGCATCGCCGCCATCCACAAGGAGCTCAACGCCCAGGGGAAACGCAGCCGTTTCGTGGGCTACGACGAACAGACCGCCTACTCACCGGTCATCGCCATTCTCAAGGGCGGGAAAGAGGTGTCCTCGGCCTCGGCCGGCGACGAGGTGGAAGTCATCACCGAGACGACTCCCTTTTACGGCGAGTCGGGCGGCCAGGCAGGCGACACCGGCACCATCTCCACGGGCGGCGCCCATCTGCAGGTGACCGCTACCATCCGCCCCTTCCCGGACTTGATTGTCCATCGCGCCACGGTCATGGAAGGGACCATTGCCGTGGGCGAGGCTGCCGACCTCAAGGTGACAGTGGACGAGCGTAACGCCACGGCGAGAAACCACACCGCCACCCACCTCCTCCAGTCCGCCCTCAGAGAGGTGTTGGGCGACCACGTGAAGCAGGCCGGCTCCCTCGTCACCCCCGAGCGGCTGCGCTTCGACTTCACCCATTTCTCGGCCGTGAGCGACGAGGAAATCCGGCGCGCCGAGGACATCGTCAACCGCCATATCATGGCGAACAGCGACGTCCATGCCCACGAAATGGGGGTGCAGGAAGCGATGGCGAGCGGCGCCACAGCCCTCTTCGGCGAGAAATACGGGGATCGGGTACGGGTTGTGCGCGTCGGGAGCGTAAGCTCGGAGCTTTGCGGCGGCACCCATGTCCATGCCGCCGGCGACATCGGCTTCTTCAAGATCGTCTCCGAAACGGGGATTGCCGCCGGCGTGCGCCGCATCGAGGCCCTCACCGGCACCGGGGCCCTTGCCTTTTTCCGCCAGCTTGAGGACGAGCAGAAGAAGATCGCGGCTCTCGTCAAGGCGGAGGGTGGCGACCCCGTGGAAAAGGTGGAACGTCTCATTGCCCGGCAAAAAGAAATGCAGCGGGAAATCGAAGCGCTGCAGGCGCGGGTGAACGCCTCCCGCTCCACCGATCTCCTCGCCGCGGCAAGGGAAGTGGCCGGCATCAGGGTCCTTGCCAGCCGCGTGGAGGTGCAGGACGCCAAGGCGCTGCGAGACCTCTCCGATACCCTGCGCGACCGGTTCGGCTCGGGCGTCGTCGTCCTCGGCGCCGCCATCGACGGCAAGGCGAGCCTTCTCGTTGCCGTCAGCAAGGACCTCGTCTCCCGCTGCAAGGCCGGCGAGATCATCAAGGAGCTGGCGGCTGTCATCGGCGGCAGCGGTGGTGGCAGGCCGGAACTCGCCCAGGCCGGAGGCCCGTTGGCTGAGAAACTGGACGAAGCACTGGCAGCGGTTTATAGTATTGTTGCACGTAGTGGTGAGGCCGGGGCATAGGGGCAGACCGTCATGCTGGAGCTGGGCCAACAGTCGACAATGGAGCAGAGGCAGGAGCAGAAGAAGAAAGCGATCCTCATCGTCGACGATGAGGCGATCATTCGCGACCTCTGCACCCGTGCCCTCAAGGGATACCATGTCCTCGAGGCCGCCAACGGCGAAGAAGCTCTCAAAATCTTCGCCAAGGGGGGCATCGACGTCATTCTCACCGACGTCATGATGCCCAAGATGAACGGCATCGAGCTCCTCAAGCGCCTGAAGGAGCTGGAGCCCACCCTCGTCGTCATCGTCATGACCGGCTTTGCCGAAAAGGACGTCATCCTGAACGCCCTCAAGGCCGATGCCGACGATTTCATTGCCAAGCCCCTGAACCTCCTGCAGCTCAAGACCGCCGTCGACAAGGCTCTCGTGAAAAAGGCCCTCAAGGAAGAGATCGCTAACCTAAAGAGCCTCGACCAGTTCAAGAGCAATTTCCTCTCCCTCATCTCCCACAAGTTTCGCACGCCCATCACGGCCATTTCACTCTTCCTCCAGAACCTGGCCGGTGGCCTCTACAGCCCGAACGACCCGGAAATCAAAGGCAACCTCTCCCTCATCTACAACGAGGCCTGCTATCTCGAGCAGCTGGTGGCGGATCTTCTCACCTTCAGCCGCGTCATGGATAGCGGCGGAGCGTTGAAACTGGAGCCCACAAGCCTTGACAGCGTCATCATGAAGGTTATCGCCTCTTCCAAGGAAGCGGTCGCCAAACCCGGCGTAGAGCCCGACTTTGCTCTGGAGCAGGTCCCGCCCATCACCCTCGATAGGGAAAAGATCGACTTTGCCTTTAAGCAGATCATCGACAACGCCTACAAGTTTTCGCGTGAGAGCGGCAAGGTCACCATCTCGCTCAAGAAGACCGAGGAGGCAATCGTCTGCGTCATCTGCGACCGCGGCATCGGCATTGCCCGGGAAGACCTCCCCAAAGTCTTCGAAAAGTTCTACCAAGTGGATGCGAGCAACACTGGCCAAATCCGCGGCTTCGGCCTCGGTCTCTACTACGCCCGAGAATTCCTGCGCCAGCACGGCGCCACCATCGCCATCGACAGCGAGCTCGGCACGGGCACCACGGTGACCGTCACCTTTCCGCTTCCGGCTTCC
>DATDMX010000274.1:0-2601 GCA_036518575.1 Geobacteraceae bacterium
TGGAAACGGATATGCTGCACGTCATTCCCGAGGATCGAAAGAAGGCCATCAAGAGCATGGTGTACACGAACAGATTCGCCCGTCCGGAGGAAGTGGCCAGGACGATCGTCTGGCTGGCCACGGAATGTCCCGAATACATCAACGGCACCTGCGTGGACATCAACAACGGCGCATTTCCCCGCTAATCAGGCCAGTGCCCGTCACAGATCCAGGATCATGGCAATCTCGTCGCAGTCGGGAAACTTCGCGCACTTCATGCAGTCCCCCCAGACCTTGTGGGGGAGTTCCGACTTGTCGACGATGCGGAAACCGAAACGTCCGAAAAAGTCCGGCTTGTAGGTGAGGCAGAACACCCGTTTGAGTCCCAGCTCGCGGGCCTCGTCGATGCATGCCTGCACCACCTGGGTCCCGACCCCTTTGCGCCCGGCGTCCTCGGCCACCGCCACGGAACGGACCTCGGCCAGGTCTTCCCAGACGATATGGAGGGCTGCCGTGCCGAGGAGCTTCCCCTCCTCCTCCACGATGTAGAAATCGCGGATCGCCTCGTAGAGCTCCGCGAGCGACCGGGAAAGCATATCGCCGCGGCTGGCGTAGTGGGTGAGAAGCTTCTGGATTTCCTTGACGTCGTGTATCTGTGCCTTGCGCAACATGGTGATTCCTTTCTATCGATGGCCCGGCCTAGTGTCATGTGCGGTTAATTGCCGCCGGTCAACCCCATTGCCATATCATGGACCCTGTCGAGCAGGTCCTCTTCCTCCCCCCGCTTGCACTTCAGCGATTGTACCGCCAGGGTGCCGAACGTCTCGACATCGATCCTCTTGGCCTGCAGAACGGAGCTCTTGCCCAAGGCACCTATTCTCCCCGTGACGACCTGGCTGGCGGCAAGCCCCTTGCCCAGATGGACAGCCTGATTCTCATCCACAAGACCCGACTGCTGGAAGGTGGTCTCCTGCATGACGTCGGCGAGATTTTCCCGGTTGACGATGACATAGCGGCCCGTACGGTAAATTTCTTCACGCAGCGCCTCGGACAGAATAAGCGCCACCGGCCCGAAATCCCCGGCGTCCTGGAGGTCGTACACAACGAGGCGGGGGCGACGCGCGGTCTGTTCCTCTTCCCGTTTCAGCTTCTCCATGTCGACAATCCGGTTCTTCGTCGGGGGCAACTCGCGCTTCGACCTCTCCTCAACGGCGACCTTTTCAGGTTCGGCCTTTGCGGTGGCCTCCTCTCGGGCACGGCGCTCTACATTCTCCTTCTCTGCCGCCAGCCGGGCCTTCTCCGCCTCTTCCCGCGCAACCCGCTCAGCCTCGGCCTTCGCCTGTTCGGCAGCCACCCGTTCCGCGGCTATGTGGTTTAGGTCGGCCTTCTCTCTCGCCTTGCGCTCATCTTCCGCCTTTTCCGGGACCGACTCACGTGCCTCAAGCCTTTCTTCAAGACTTAACTCCTTGCGTTTCCTGAGCGCCGTAGCAAGGAGGTCTTCCTTGGCATCCACGAATATCTCCCGCAGGGAAATTTCCATTGCCTTGATCCACTCGGCCTTCTTGTCCTCCCTGAAAGAACGGTATTTGATCGGTATATACACCCCGAAGGACTTGCCGCTCTCCACGTTAAGGAGTATCGCCTCCCAATAAAGTTCAGCAATGGACCAACTACCTCTTTCGCCTACGAGCACATAGTCAGCGTGAACGGCCCTCCCAATCCGACGGGCCAATTCCCACTCGTTCCTCTCAAGTCCCCATCGATAAAGCAGCCTCTCCCCAATCGCTTCTTTCAGATCCGAATCACTCACGACCTCGTAAATGCCGGTCTTGCTGAGAAAATTGCGTACTCGCACAAACTGGTTTTTCGCAAAGGTTTCGTGGGGGACAGTCCAATTAAAGTGCGGGACATTGGCGGATATGGGCAACGTACATATGCGCAATTTGGCCGTCGGAGCCTTCTGGGCGATGGTGTTCACCCGCACCTCCGCACAAGCCGTTAACAGACCCCCCAAAAGAAACGCGATCATCCATCTGCTAAGAAGTGCTGCGCGTCTCCAGCTCTTCATATCTCTCTCCCCGCCTCTTCGATCATCTCCCGGGCGTGCTCCAGCGTCTTTTCCGTGATCTTTACGCCACCGAGCATGCGCGCCATCTCCGCCACGCGCTCCTCTCCCTCCAGAAAGGCGACGGTGGTGGTGGTGCGGCCGTCGGTGACCTGCTTCTCCACCCGCAGGTGGTGGTCGCCAAAGGCCGCCATCTGGGGAAGATGGGTGATGCAGAAGACCTGCTGGCTCTGCGCCACCCGTTTCAGCTTCTCCCCGACCCGGGCCGAGGTGGCCCCGCCGATCCCCGTATCCACCTCGTCGAAGACGAGGGTCGGCACGTCGCTTTCGGGATGGAGCTGCTTGAGCGCCAGCATGAGGCGCGAGAGCTCCCCGCCCGAGGCGATCTTCGCCAGGGGCCGCGGCGCTTCGCCCGGGTTGGGCGAAAAGAGGAATTCCGCCCGCTCCAGCCCGGTCGCCCGCGGCTCGGGATGGGGCTCGAAGGCGACCTCGAACACGGCATGCTTCATGGCAAGATCCGCCAGTTCGCGCTCCATGGCCCGGGCGAGTTCCCGGGC
>DATDMX010000275.1:0-4961 GCA_036518575.1 Geobacteraceae bacterium
CAACGGCTCTGATCGCGGACAAAAGGCCAGACGAGGCGTTTTACCACGTCGGGGAAGCGTTGCGCATCAAGCCCGATTATGCGTCGGCCTACAACAACCTCGGTGTTCTCTATAACCGGCGCGGCGACATCGCGCAAACCAGTGCGGCCTACGACAAGGCTCTGGAAATTGACCCAGCCCTCTCGGAAACCCGCTTCAACTTGGGGTTGGTTTATCTTACGAGCGGCGAGAAGGAAAAGGCACTGAGACAATATCGGATTTTGGAGCGCTTCAATCGCGTCCAGGCAACCAATCTGCTGAAATTTATCGAGTATGTCGACAGCAGGCGGTGATTTCGGAAAGAAGTCGGTGGTCGCTCTGCACGGTTTCGACCGCCGCCATGGCCGTGGCGCAGTGCGGCGAGCCGCTCGTGTCGTGGGCTTCTTGGCCTGTCTCTCCGTGTTGCTCGGTTCGGCAATAACTGCGCGTGCCGGGATGATCAAGAGCCTCGACAAAATTGAGAGAAACCTCGTGTCCCGCGAGATGAAGGACCGGAGCCGCAATTTCATCAGCGCGTCGGCGGCCCTGGAAGCACAGTTGGACGATTTTGGCCATTTTGTTAACCTGACTGATCGCTCCCAGGTGAGGGGAGCTTTGCGGGAGTTGCAGCAGATTGAGGAATTGCAGAAGGAGTACGAAGCCAACGGCCAGGCTCTTGCCGAGTATCTGGCGGAAAACGCGCGCAGGCTACGGCAGGAGGGACTGGAATATCTCTTGCCCTTGAGCGAGTTGACGGCGAAGAACTTCGCCCGCTTCAACGAGGCCTTGCGTGACTATTTCCTGGCACGCAAGGAGCTTCTCACCTGGACTGATGACAATTTCAGTGAACTTTCTTCCGGCAAAATGGAAGCGAAGAAGCATTTCGATGAGTTGTTCGCACGGTGTGAGAAGAGAATGGAGAGGGAGTATGACCGTTACCTCGACCGGATTCAGTTCGTCAATTCCTTTGCCCAAAATCATCCCGAACTTTCCGATTACCTCGCCGCTGATCGGAGCGCTTCCGTGAGTAAAGAGTAGAAGTTATGGCTATCAGAGTACAACAGCGAGCGCAGCGCAGCGTCTGGCCGTTACGGCGTGCCACTCCCGAGTCGGTGGAAAACATGCGGCGGAGCGTCATGCTCGACCAGGCTCTTCCCGCCATGATCGAGGCGGTGCCGGATTACGCCTTCATCCTCAACGAAGAAAGACAGGTACTGGCGGTGAACAGTCGCCTGTTGCAGACCTTCGGCGTTAACCGCATCGAGGCTCTCGTCGGCAAGCGGCCGGGAGAAGCCCTCGGCTGCCTTTTCAGGGGCGAGGGAGGTGACGGGTGCGGGTCCGATATCCACTGTGCCGTGTGCGGGGCTGCGAAATCGATCAATGAGAGCCAGCGATTCAACGTTCAGGCCACCCACGAATTTCACCTCGGTCTGGACGGCGATGAGGCGACGGCTCTCGATCTTCTCGTTGTTTCCACACCGATGGTCATAGGCGACCTCAAGCTCACCTTCTGCGTCCTCAGAGACATCAGTGCGGAAAAGCGTCGGAGCGTTCTGGAGAGGATTTTTTTTCACGACGTGATCAATACCGCAGGTGGCATTCGCGGCATCGCTTCCCTCCTTGCCCGGGGAGAGACGAACGGCAAGGAGCAGGACACGGAGTTCAGGCAGTGGCTCGTGGAGCTTTCAGAGCGACTTATCGACGAAATCACCCATCAGCGCAAGCTCCTTGCGGCGGAAAAGGGTGAGTTCACCCCCGACCTCAGCCTCATCCACGTGCCCGTACTCTTGATGGAAGTGCATGCTCTCTATGCCAATCACGAGGTGGCCGCAGGGGTCAATCTTGTTCTCGACGCCATTCCCGACTGCAAGATTCTCAGCGATGCGGCGATTCTGCGCAGGATTCTCGGCAACCTCGCAAAGAATGCTATCGAGGCGACCTCCCACGGGGAGACGGTGACGATCAGCGCCACGGAGCAACCCGCCACCGTGACGTTTTCCATCTGCAATCCGGGCGTTATGCCAGCTGAGGTGCAGTTGCAGCTTTTCCAGAGGTCCTTCAGTACCAAGGGGACGGAAGGGCGGGGTATCGGCACTTACAGCGTGAAACTGTTCGCCGAACGCTATCTGAAGGGGAAAGTCTTTTTCGTGAGTCGAGAGCCGGAGGGAACCATTTTCAGCGTCACTATCCCCAAGGGAATTTAGCGATAACTCTTGCCTAACAGAGGAGGCAACATGTACGTGGTGATCCTGGCCGGAGGCTCCGGCACCCGCTTCTGGCCACTGTCGCGGAAGAAGACCCCGAAGCAGCTCATGTCGGTGTTCGGCGGCAAATCGATGCTGCAGCGCACGGTGGAACGGGTTCTCCCCCTGAAGCCCAAGCGGATCATCGTCGTTACCAACGCCGCACAGGCACGGGAGACCGGCGAACAACTCGACTGCTTCAAGCCGTTTCACATTGACATTATCGAGGAGCCGGTGGGACGCAACACCGCGCCCGCAATCGGCCTTGCGGCTTCGATCATCGCCAGCCACGATCCGACCGGTGTCATGGTGGTCCTCCCGGCGGACCACTATATCGCCGATGAAGAGGGGTTCCGCGCCACTGTGTCGCAGGGACGGGAGCCTGCCGCAAATGGCTATCTCGTCACCCTCGGAATCTGTCCCGTCCGTCCGGAGACGGGCTATGGCTACATCGAGGCGGAGGAGGAGTGGCGCGGAGCCGGCCCCTACCCGGTGAAGCGTTTCGTGGAGAAGCCGCCACTAGAGAAAGCGGTGGAGTTTCTTGCCGCCGGTAATTTCTACTGGAACAGCGGCATGTTCCTGTGGCGGGCGGACGTGATTCTCGACCAGATTCTCGCCCATCTGCCCGAGCTGGCGGCTTCGCTCGCCTCTCTCACGTTTTCCTCCGACATCTGGGAACCAGAGGACCTGCAGCCCCAGATCGACACCATTTACCGGGGAATCAAGGGTGAATCCATCGATTTCGGGGTCATGGAAAAGGCTGACAACGTGATGGTCATCCCTGCCGACTTCGGGTGGAGCGACGTGGGGAGCTGGAGTGCCCTCCCTGAGGTGCTGGAGGGAGATGATGCCGGCAACGTGGTCATGGCTGCCCATGATCAGGTGGCAATCGATGCCGCAGGGTGCCTCGTTCACGGCGGAGGGAAACTTGTGGCGTTGGTTGGGGTTCGCGACCTTGTGGTGGTTGAGACCGGCGATGCGCTTCTGGTCTGCCACCGGGAGCGGGCCCAGGAAGTGAAGCAGGTGGTGGGGGAACTGGAGCGTCGGGGCCTTAAGGAATACCTGTAGGTCAGTTGGAGTTTTGGAGACGGCATGTACGGCTGGACGGGAAAACTATTACGCGTTGATCTGACGACGGCGCGAGTGTGGCGTGAGGATATTCCGCACGAACTCCTTTACGCCTATCTCGGGGGGCGTGGCCTCGGGGTGCGCTTCATGCGCGATTATTTCAGCCTCGATCCGTTTGACCCCGAGATGCCCCTTGTCTTCGCCGTTGGACCCCTGTGCGGCACGTCGGCCCCCACGGCGGCGCGCCTCACGGTAGTGTCCCGTTCGCCCCTCACTGGCACCATCTACGACTGTTCGGCCGGCGGCCGTTTCGCCTGGCGTCTGAAAAGCGCCGGTATCGACCTCCTTATGATCAGCGGCAGAAGCGCTGCTCCCGTGACCCTTGAGATCACCGGCGATAGGGAGAAAATTCTCCCGGCGTCCACGCTCTGGGGACAAACGGTGTCCGCGACCATGGCCGCCCTGGCCGTACAGGGGAGCGTGGCAGCCATCGGGCCGGCTGGGGAAAACGGTGTCCTTTTCGCCAACATCATGATGGGGGAGGGGAATTCGGTGGGCCGCGGAGGGCTCGGCGCCGTCATGGGGGCGAAGCGTCTCAAGGCGATCGTGGTGAACGGCGACGGCACGACGGCCATTGCCGACGGGGAACGCTTCACCCACGCCCGCCAGGATGTGATGCGCCTCTTTCGCGCCTCGCCGGTCATCTTCGGCGAACTGGGGATCGCCGAGTACGGCACGCCGGCCCTCGTCGACCTCATGCGTCAGCGGCGCATGGCGCCCACGAAGAACTTCAGCGAGACCGTCTTCCCCGAGTCCGGGAACTACTCCGGTCCCGCCATCCGCCGCGATTTCCATGCGAAGAAGGACGGCTGCTACGGCTGCCCCATCCAGTGCAAGAAGAGCACTCCGCAAGGGGAACACCTCCCCGAGTACGAGACGGTCTCCCACTTCGGCGCGTTGAACGGTATTGCAAGCCTCGCTAGCATTGTCAGGGCCAACACCCTCTGCAACGAGCTCGGCCTTGATACCATCTCGGCCGCGGCCACCATCTCCGCCTGGGGGGAGGCCAACGGCCGCTTCCCGGAAGCATCCGAGGTGCCGGCGCTCCTCGATGCCATGGCGCGTCGCCAGGGTGTCGGTGCGCTCCTCTCCCTCGGCTCGCGCCGGGCAGCCGAGACGCTCGGGCGGCCGGAGCTATCCATGAGCGTCAAGGGGCTGGAACTTCCCGCCTACGACCCGCGGGGCGCCTACGGCATGGCGCTCGCCTACGGCACGAGCACCAGGGGGGGGTGCCACCTACGCGCCTATCCCATCTCCCACGAGATACTGCGCAAACCGGTTCCCACCGACCGCTTTTCCTTTTCCGGCAAAGCCCGGATCATCAAGATCGCCGAGGACACCAACGCGGCCGTTGACTCTCTGGTGGCCTGCAAGTTCTCCTTTTTCGGGGCCACCCTCGAGGAATACGCCGAACTTCTCTCCGCCACGACCGGCGAAGAGTTCACCCCCCAGGGCCTCAAGGAGATCGGGGAGCGGATCTATCTCACGGAGCGTTTCTACAACTGCACCAATGGCTTCACCGGCCACGACGACCTTCTGCCAGAGCGCTTCTTCACCGAGCCCGGTTCTTCC
>DATDMX010000276.1:0-2004 GCA_036518575.1 Geobacteraceae bacterium
AGATGAGTGAAGAGGTCGTTCCGCACGGCCTGCACCGTGGAAAGCCCCACGAACTGGAGGATCAGTTCCTGTGAGTAGGTGAGCACCAGGGCAAGGAGCGCGAGCCCCAGGTAAAGCGTTGCCATTCGGACCAGGGCCGCGGCATTGGGTTGGGCAACGGCGATGTAGCGGTCGATGGCGACCTTCACCAGGTAGGGCTGGGCCATCTCCACCGCCACCACTGCCACCACGAGGCCAAAAGCGAGAAGAAGCCGGCCCCGGTGGACCTTCATGTAGGGAAGGAGCGTGCGAAGCTCCCCCATGCGTCGCTGCGATTCTCTCATGCTGCTTCTTCCTCTTTCATCGTTGCGTCCACCGCTTCCACCTCTTTCGTGAGCCCGGCCACCACGGCCTCGACGTCATCGGCCCGGCCGGCCTCACGCGATTTGAGCTCCTCTGCCGAGATGCCGGACTGCATGAACCACAGGGCCGCGTAATGCCCGTTGGCGGCCACGAGGCCGGCGTGGTTGCCGCGCTCGACGATACGCCCGTCGTCGAGGACGAGAATTTCGTCCGCATGCTGCACGGCGCTCAGGCGGTGGGAGATGACGATGGTCGTGGCATCCTTCCTTCCGTCATCGCCGAGGTTTTTCAGCACCTGCCGCTCGGTGGACGTATCGACGGCACTGAGGCTGTCGTCGAGGATCCGGATCGGTGCGTCCTTGTACACCATCCTGGCGATGGCGACGCGCTGCTTCTGACCGCCGGAAATACGCACTCCCCGTTCGCCGATCTCGGTGGCAAAGCCGTCGGGAAACTGCTCGATGGTCTCCGCCAGCGCCGTGACTCGCGTAGCCCGGCTCGCCCGCTCCCGGTCGGGATAGACGTCGCTGAAGGAGATGTTCTCCAGGAGCGTGGTGGAGAAGAGGAAGCCGTCCTGCGGCACATAGGCCACCCCTTCCCGAACGCGCGCCAGCGGATAGCGCAGGATATCCTCCCCGTCCACGAACACCGTCCCTTCCGGCGGGTCATAGAGCCTGAGAAGAAGGTCGGCCAGGGTCGTCTTGCCGCTCCCCATGGGGCCGACGATTCCCAGGGTCTTGCCCGGCCCCACGGCAAAGGAAATGTCGCTCAGGACCTCCCGCTCCGTTCCGGGATAGCGGAAAGTGAGCCGCTCCACCCGCAACGCCCCGCGGATCGGTCGGTCGACGAGATCCCCCTCGCGGTCGCGGACCGCCGGCACGACCGCCAGCAGCGCGGCAATGCGCCCCAGCGACGCGGCTGCGCGTTGGACAAGATTGAGCACCTTGCCAAGGTGTTCGAGAGGATTGCGCAGCATGGCCACGTACATGGTGGAAGCCACGAAGTCGCCGAGCGTGATCGCTCCGTTGACGGTCAAGTAGCCGCCGTAACCGAGTACGATGATGAAGCCGAGATTGGCCAGAAGCGGAACAAGGGCCTCGAAAAGCGCGGAGAGCCGGACGAAAGCTACCCTTTCCGTGACGATGGTCTCGACCTTGGCTTCGAACCGGCCGATCACCACCCGTTCGTTGCCGAACGCCTTCACGGCGCGAATCCCTCCGAAAACCTCCTCGACGATCTGGGCCATGGAACCGAGCGCCTCCTGGCAGCGCTGGGAATGGATCCTGAGCTTCGGCCCCAGATACCTCACCATGAGAGGAATGGCGAGCATGGGCCCCAGGCCGGCAAGGGAGAGCCGCCAGTCACCGTGCACGGCCATCATGTAGAAAACCGCGGCCAGGAGGGATAGCCCGCTTGCCGACACATTTATCCCCATGGAAACCAGCTCGCGCACTACTTCCACATCGCTCAGGGCATGGGAGAGGAGGTCGCCGATACTGTGCCCATGGTAATAGGCCGGCGACAGAGTGCCCCACTTCAGGAACAGGTCGCGCCGCAACTGATAGGTGAGTACCCGTCCCTTGCGGTGAACCATCATGCGGCCAAACCACCAGAGCACAAGCCTGGTTGCACTGACGAGGAGAAGGAGCCCGGCAAACAGGG
>DATDMX010000277.1:0-7404 GCA_036518575.1 Geobacteraceae bacterium
GTTCAGCCTGTCCCTGCTCCTGCACCCCGACTCAGGCTATGCCCAGGGGCAAATGGCCGTGGGAGCGCCGCCTGTCGGGCAACCACTCGTAAATGAAGGGGAATTTGCCGTAAGCCTCGCCTCGGCCCTCGGCATTACCACGACGAATGACGATGTCGAGGCAGAGAGCCGACTGGGCGATATCGGCGTTGCTCCCCGCAACGGCTGGATAGCCGACTACCCGGTTACTCCCGACATCCTTGCCGAATTGCAGAATGCCGTAGGAGATGCGGCTTCGTCCGGCCGCCTGTCGATGGGAGCCGACGAGGCACGGAACAAGTTCTTCGAGGTGGCCGTCAGTTTCGGGCTGAAGGTAAAGGCGTACACGGCCGGCGCCCCCTATGAGCCCACTCCCGCAAGCTGCCAGAACTATCCCAACCCGATAGTGGTCAACAACACCTTCTCCAGCGAAGGAGCTCCGATTGTCACCTACTACTGCCCGCCGCCCGATTACTACGAAATGTACACCTGGGTCCCCTGTCCCTTCTGGTGGGCCGACCTCTGGTTCCCCGGCTTTTTCATCCTCCACGACTTCCACAGGGTGACGCGCATTCATCACCGGGTTGTCGTCATTTCCAACCACTTCAACGACGTCCGCACACACCGGGCTTTCCGGATCGATCCTGCGGAGAGGTTCAGAGGCAAAACTTTTGCCGGTATCGGCGTAACACGTCCGAAAAATTTCATCCCTACGGGCGTAACCAGAGGCGAGCGGACAATCTTCAACCCCCCTCGCGCCAATCGTGCTCCTGCGCTTCCAACAAGCATCGCCCCCCCGCGTGAAATCGCCCCCACCAGGATAGCCCCACCAGTGGAGAGACCTGCACCTCCTGCCGGCATCAGGGAATCTCCGGGACGGGAATTGAGACGATAGAAACCCGCGCCCTGAGCCATTTTGCAGACCACCGGGGACCCGTTACGGGCGCCGGTTCACAGCGGGTACGCAGTTGCAATTTCGTGCAGGTTGCTCTATCATAAAAATGAAAGGACGGTGAGAAAAGTTTAAGCATCTTCGTACTCGCGACCAGATAAAACTGATTAATCGCGAACGAAAGTTCTTTCCCTCAAGGGACTGAACGAACGAAGCTGCCACCTAAAATCGGACCACCGGAGGTGACTCTGGAAAAGGCCAGCACATACGCGCTGGCCTTTTTGATTGTGAGATGGGATTGAAACTTCTGCCGTAAAACTCTATATCCTGCGGCTAGTCGCGACGATGCCCCCTTTCGTGGTCACCATGTTCGCCACGCTCGCCTCTTTCATCACGCTCTCGCCACTCGCGCCGATCTCCCCGTTCCCGTCGCTCACCGCGTTCCTCTTTCCCGTGATGGCGCTCCTTCTTCCACTGCCCGTAGGGGATGTGCCGCTCCCGTTCGTATCTCACCCGATAGTCCCTCGGTACACGTACGACGGGCGCGGGAACATAGCGCCGCTCGACGATTCCCCACGGGCCGTTGTACGCCCGGGAGCGGTACCAGCGGTCACCACGCGGCGACCACCAGTAGCCGTTGTAAAAAAAGACATCGAATTCCAGCCCGGGAACAAAGTATATCCCGGTACGGGGGACCAGGACCACTTCAGGCGGCTCGGGAATGACGATAGGAGGCGGACCGATATTGATATTGACATTCACCCCAGCGGTTGCTGGCCCCGGTGCGACGGCGATCAGCAGAGCCCCCGTCAGAACAATTCCCGAAATCCCTTGAACTCTCCTCAACATTTCTCACCTCCATGTTTTGAGTGTTGTGTCGCCTGAAGAGCACTGCGTGCTACATCGCCACGTGCGACTGCTATGTTCATGTATAGCCGGCTGCTACCCTTTGTCAAGAATGGGTATTTTTTAGTTTTACTAAAAATTTTTTTTATCTATACTGTACCGCATGAGTTCGCTCGCCTTTGCCCTTATCCTTTTTTCCGGCATCATGCATTCGCTCTATAACTTTCTCATCAAGAAGAGTCAGGACAAGACGATCTTCATCTGGTGGCTTTTCCTCACCTCGCTCGGGATCTTCGCAGCGATGCTTCCCTTTCTCCCTGGCCCCTTTCCCCGCCCCGACGCCGAGGTTATGCTGCTGACAGTGGGAGGGGCGTTCTGCTTCGTCCTCTATCACCTCTTCACCGGACGCGCCTACCAGCACGGAGATCTCTCCGTGACCTACCCTCTCTCCCAAACCGGCATGCTCTACCTCCCGCTATGGGGAGTCTGGCTCCTCGGGGAACATCTGAGTCTCACGGGGTTTTGTGGCATCATCACCATTATGGCGGGTGCATACCTCCTCCAACTGCGACGCCTCACTCTAGCAGAGCTTCTGCGTCCCTTCGGCAGCCTGATCGATACGTCGGTACATGCGGCTCTCGCCGCAGGCTTCGTTTACTCCCTCGGGGCAATTATCGATAAAATCGGCGTCACGTGTTATCATCCCGTCTACTTCACTTTCCTCATGGTGCTTGTCATGCTCGCGTTTATGACGGTGAATATGATGCGTCCCCGCTATCGAACAAGGATCATGGCTGAGTGGCACCTGAACCGCCGATTCATAGTCGCCGGAGCTCCGTTAATGATGGGATCATTTCTATCCTTTCGTTACGGGCTGGCCCTCTCTCCCATGAGTTACGCCGTCCCCGTGCGACAGGTAAGCGTCCTCATCGGCGTTGTTGCCGGCGTACTCTTCCTCGGCGAGTCATGCGGCAAAATCCGCCTCCTCGGCTCGCTGCTGATCATCGCCGGCATCTTCCTCGTCCGCGTTGGTTAACCCTGCTGTAGCAGGCACCATCAGCACATCATACCGCTTTCCGCAACTCTGGACTTGTCCCCAAATACCGATACACTCTCTATGCTAGGAAGTATTCCGCGTCGCGAATTCACGGACGGAGGAGCATGTGCGATCATTCCGTCTCACTCTCCTGACGACACTGCTTTTATCTGCCAACATGGTCGTCGGGGGAGTCCCGAACTCTTTGGCATGGCAAGGGGCTGCCTCTGCGCCACCGCCACCCGAAGAAAGAGTATCTAGCGACCAATACAGAACCCCGTTGGCAGGCGAGACGTACCGTACGACCCTTTTTGACCGTCAGATCGAAGTCCCCCCCTCTGACAGAGACAATGTGCGTGCCATTTCCCTCGGCGGGACCCTGTACTCTCCCCGGGTCGGGAGCGATATCGCCACTCCGATTGCCGCGCTCTACTGGAAACGTCATCGTGAGCCCGACCGTCTGAGAGCAGTTATTGGCCTTTTCGTGAATGAAATTGATGCGTCACGAAACTTCGGTACATGGGAACTTCTCGGCCGATGGGAAAACGAAACGTTGCCTGTCCCCTCAACCGAAATCGCCAACGACAACGAGGTGAAGGGGAGCTCCCTCCTCTGGGGGACTTTCTCGGGCTTTGTCGGTGCCGGCGTCCGCTATCCTGTGGCCCCCTTCCAGGTCGATAACGATTTCCGCCTTCAATTCTTCTTCCAAGGCGGCTATCTCTATTCGCAGCCAACCGGCGACACGGCCCCTACCGTGAAACTCCCCCCCGACACCCCTCTTTACGGATTGAAGCTGCGCGGCCGTTACGACGGTATGCAGCGCAATCTCATGGAGCTTCCCCACCGCGGGATTTCCTGGGGTTTCGACCTGGACATGGTGAGACGTAGCCGCTGGGGGGATGCCAACTATGGTGGCAACCTCTTTCGCGGCAGCGATACGCGTGATTACCTTAAACTGGCCGGCTACCTTTACGCAGCGAGCGGTATCCCGGGTATGTCGGAGCGCAACCGGTTCATCGTAGCTGTTCATGGCGGTTTGGCGCCTGACCACGACCTTGACCGCTTCTCCGCCTTTCGCATTGGGGGAGGGCCTTTCCCCAACGAAGCTGACGACATGCACCGCCCCTACTATCCCGGCGCGCTCTACAATCAGTTTCCTGCCTCAGATTTCATTCTGGCTAACTTCGAATACCGACGCGAGCTCCTCTTCTTTCTCTACCTTCACCTGCGCGGCACTATCATCTTCGGAAAAAGGATGGACTTCCATTCCCAAGCCCTCAGCTTTCGAAGAGACCGGGGGGAAGCGTTCTCGTCGGGAATCACCTGCGGCCTGCCGGGAAATTCGCAACTCTACCTTGAATATGGTTACGACCAAGAGGTCTTGCGCGACGGCCGGTCCGGTTCCAGCTTTTTGTTATTATGGTCAAAAGAATTTTAAGAAACGGGTAGTTACGGCGCACTCCACAAAACCGGGTTGACAATCCGGAGAAACTGAGGATAATTGCACCCTAGAAAAAGGGACATTTCACCAGCCAGGGTGATACACGATAATACTAAACCATCCGTGAGGGTGGGGCGGAAAGCTCATTGGGTCTCACGGAGACAGCCGGGTTGCCGAAATATCTACCAGGTATTTGGCCCCGGCTTTTTTCATGCCGCGACTTCGCGCATGAGACACCAAAGGAGGTTATCAATCATGAGAAACAAGTATCTGGCGGCAGTTGGCACCACAGCACTCCTTCTGGCATTGTTGCTGACGCTGCTCCAACTGCCAGGGTGTGGCAGTAACGGCGGCACCCAGACGGGGACGCTGCAGGTAGCCCTTACCGATGCCCCGACGCCCACCTTCTCCGACGTCGTCATCACCATCAACGAGGTCCGAGCCGTTCCTGCCGGCATGGAAAACCGGGCCGACCACGACCCCGGGCTGCCGCTCATCGTGAGGTTCACGACCCCCTTACAAGTTCACGTTCTCGACTTCCACTTCCTTCAACAGTTCCTCGGAGAAGCGGTCATACCTGCCGGCCGGTATAACCAGATTCGCCTCATCCTGGCGCAAAACGTACCGGGACAGGCGCCGGTCAACTACGTGATACCCGCAGGTTCAACCACTCAGACCCCGATCGACCTTACGACACCGAGCGGCCAGCAGTCGGGCGTGAAGATCGTCGGCCAGTTCACGGTGACTGCGGGGGCAATCAACGCCGTTGTCATCGACTTCAATCCTGACACGGCAATCGTTACCACGGGTAACGGTAAATTCAATCTGAAGCCGACCGGCATCCGCATCAACCAGGTCGCAAGCTTGACGAGCAACTTCGGCTCGATCTCCGGGACGATACGTTCTTCTGGGTTTACCACGTGGTCGAGCGCTACCGTATCGGTGGCCCCTCGCGCAACGGGCGTGCCGACCGGTTCCATTGCCGCTGGAACCGTCTTCAGTAATTTCAGCAGCCCGAGTGTCTGGAAAGCTCCGTTTGAAGCGTTCGTGCCGCCCACCAACAGCACGCTCTTCCCCGTCAACGTTTCTTACCGGGTCTTTGTCTCGGCCGGAAGCAAGTTCCAGATCTATTCGTCCCCGCTCATCACGAACGTGAGCCAAGGGGTGACGACCCAGGTGCCACCAAACGGCATCGCGCCCCTCACCCTTGCGCCATAATCGGCCGAACACAACAGAAAAGGCCTGCCGAACACTGGCAGGCCTTTTCTGTTTCTTTAGTCTCGAAACAATCAGACTATCTTGCCCTCGGAAAATATCTTCTTGAACGTGTCGAGAACAGCGGGATCGAACTGGCTGCCGGCACACTCCTCCATGATTCTTATCGCCTCGACGGACGGCATTCCTTTGCGATAGGGACGGTCGGAGGTCATGGCATCGAACGTATCGGCGACCGCAATGACCCGTGCCTCGAGCGGAATATGCTCCGCGGCTATGCGGTCCGGATATCCCTTACCATCATACCACTCGTGATGGTGCCTGATCCATCTTATGACATCCCTGAATTCACTGATATTTGAGAGGATGTGGGCACCCTGCTCAGGGTGAGCCCGAACAGTTTCCATTTCATCAGGATCCAGCCTCCCCGGCTTCCGCAGGATGCTCTCCGGGGTACCGATCTTGCCAATGTCATGCAGAATGGCAGCAAGCTCAACATTTCGCGTCTCTTTCCTGTTCATCCCCATCTCTTCGCAAATGGCAGTGGAGAGCTGGGCAACGCGGCGCGAATGACCATACGTGTAGGGGTCTTTGGCGTCAATGGCTGAAGCGAGCGCTTCTACAGTGTGCATGAAGAGTTCGCTTATCTCTTCGTAGAGCTGAGCTTTTCTTATGGACGCTGCCACTTCCGAGGCAAGCACCCCCATGAGTTTGAGGTCGTGAGACCAGAACTCCTCGCCCGACAACTTGTCACTTGCCAGCAGCATACCAATGCTTCGTCTGTCGGTCACCAGGGGTACATAGAGGACGGACCTCACGGGGTAGGGAAAGGACGGTCCGTCGACGCTGGCAACATCACAGATAGTTACCGGCTCGCCCTTCGCCAAGATATGGGCCACGCTTCCGTTGGCCGCATCGGCACGAAAATGGACAGCCACATCACAGTCTCTCCCCCGACACAGGCGGGTATAGAGCTCATTACTCACCTCATCGTAAAGCATGATCGCCATGTTCTGCACGCCCAGTATCTTGTCCGCTTCTTCCAGGACCCCGCGGCAGATACTTTCAACATCCATCTCGGTCCCTAGTTTGCTCGTGAGCGAGTAGATAAGTGCCTGTTCTTCGTAAACCCTCACCACCTCAGCCGAAAGATCAAGAACTTCCATCTCGTGAACAAGAAAATTCTCGATGCAGTATGCTGCGGCAGTCAGGGCCTCACGCTTCGACTCCCCACCGGGTCCGGGGACAAGACTCCCGATTACCTCGCCATTGAGGCGAAGAGGCGCACCCCTGGCCAGAATATTTGATGCCGAGTGATTATCACCGGTAAAAGCGCGGGCTTTATCCCCAGTCGTAAGAAGTGGTCGGCCGTCGCAATCCGTCACCAGGAGCGGTACGTCCAGACGCCCCGCGATATCGGTCAGAACTTCCTCGGCCTTTTCCCGGGAAATCATGCGCATCACCGCGTCAATACGCCGTTCACCTACCGCTTCTATCTTCTCCCCATTTGTGCGCATAAGTCTTCTCCACTTCCAGTATGAGGGGATACAGCCCTTCGGCACCACTCTTGCGGGTTCGTGCTTCGGCAGTCACCTGCTTGGAGTTTCTGCCGGGGACGGCATCCAGCACGAGAAAGCACGGAATATCAGCCCGCTCCGACACCAACTTTACGCCTGCCAGCAAATCCTCGCAGCTTTCTCTCGGGAATGTGCCGATAATGATGAAGTCGGGTGGAGAATCGCTACACGCCATGAGAGCCTGAGCCTTATCGGAAAACAATTTGACGCCGTAGCCTTCCGCGCCCAGCAGCACTTGGAGATTCCGTGCCTCTTCCTGGTCGGGTGAGATCAGAACGACTTTCCCTCTGGGTTTCAGCTGCGACTCCAGTAAAGACATAACCCCGAACCGGTCGAAGGGTTTGCTCAGATAGCCGTTGGATGCAAGCCGCAGCTCCCC
>DATDMX010000278.1:0-2765 GCA_036518575.1 Geobacteraceae bacterium
GCGGGAATCGTAGCCGACGATAAGCCCCTTGTCGCGGTCTCCGACGGCCGCCACGTGGTCGGCAATGGCCTGAGTGACTACTTTGACATTCTCGAAGATGAAATCTTCGCACAGAATCCCACGCCAACCCGATGTGCCAAAGGTAATACGCTGCATGCTGACCTCCCCGCCTGATGATGAGATGAGTTGCCAGCGACCAGCCGGAAATGCGGCCTGTTTTAAAAAAATAGAGGTTAATATAGAGCCTTCGACGAGTCAAGAAAAACAGCCTTTGGAGAAGGATTTTCCTGTTGACATCATTCTTTTAAAATTGCTAGAGTAACTAATACAAACGATTTCGCAGGAAAAAAGAGGAGGCACTACCAATGCAATGTCAAACAGTTCTTCCCGGCACCGAGTGCACGTTTTGGGGAAAACAAGGCTGCATATTCTCTCAAGGGTCATGCCAGGTTGTCGTCGAGAATTGCGAAGGCTGTGAGCGGGTCGTCGATGGCACCATCGGCAAGGTCTGCAGCGCCTATCCTGCTCCGTAAAGGAAATGGCAGGGAGGAATCTGCAATTTCGCCACTCACGTCAAAGTGGAAATCAAGAGCGAAGACGCCAAGATCAACCCCCTCAAGGCTTCCAAGAAGGCTTCGGGCGGTGGCGGCAAAGGCAAGAAAAAATAATACTTGCTCCCGAAATGAACGCAAAAAGGGGCGGATTGCATCCGCCCCTTTTTTGTGGTCCCGACAGCCGCTCATGTCTGCCTGAGGAGGAACGTCATGCCCTACGACTATCTCGCCTGCCCTCGCTGTGGAGCCCAGGTCAAATCCTACCGCAACCCGGTACCCACTGTCGACATCATCATTGAAATCGATGGTGGTATTGTCCTCATCGAGAGGAAACATGAACCGCTGGGCTGGGCACTCCCGGGAGGTTTCGTCGACTACGGAGAAACGTTAGAGGCGGCCGCAATCAGGGAAGCCAAGGAGGAAACCTCGCTCGACGTCCATAATCTACGCCTCCTCGGCTGCTATTCCGACCCCCGGCGCGACCCCCGCCTTCACACCATCACGACAGCATTTGCCGCCACAGCCAGTGGTACGCCCAAGGCGGCCGATGATGCGGCAAACCTGGCAATCTTTCCACTCACATCACTTCCTGAGTCACTCTGCTTCGATCACGGAAAAATTCTAGCTGACTACGTGCTCCGTAAGGGCAGCAACCTCATCTAGCCCTACCGCCCCCCTTCCTGCACTCCCTCCAGAAAGACTCCGTCCGCATTTCTACGGAGGAAACTGGCGACGTCTTCCGGAGGGAGAGGTCTACTGAAGTAGTATCCCTGCATCTCATCGCACTGGTTTTCCTTGAGAAACGACAGTTGTCCCTGGGTCTCTACTCCCTCGGCAATGACCCGCAGATTGAGGCTGTTCCCCATGGCGATAATGGCCGTGGCTATGGCGGCATCCGTCGAGTCTATCTCCACATCGCGGACAAACGACTTGTCAATTTTCAGGGTGTTTACCGAGAATCGCTTCAGGTGGGCCAGGGAGGAATATCCCGTGCCAAAGTCATCAATGGATATATGGATTCCCAGGTCCCTGAACTCGCCGAGCACGGCAATGGCGAAATCGGGGTTCTGCATGATGACGGTTTCCGTGATTTCCACTTCGAGAAACTCCGACCGCAGGCCGGTTTCATCGAGGGTCTGCTTCACGACGTCAAGAATGTTCTTCTGCTGCAGCTGATAGCCGGAGAGGTTCACCGCCACACGCACAGGTGGCAGCCCCTGCTCCTGCCAATCCTTGTTCTGGCGACACGCTTCCCGCAACACCCACTCCCCAAGGGGGATGATAAGCCCCGTTTCCTCAGCCAGAGGAATGAACTCCGCCGGCGAAAGCCGCCCCAGCTCGGGGTGCTCCCAACGAATGAGGGCTTCCATGGCCGTGATCCTTCCCGAGGTGATATCGACCTTCGGCTGGTAACAAAGGCAGAACTCCTTCCGGTCGAGGGCCTTGCGTATGCTCGTTGCCAGCGAGAGAAGCTTGGCCGCGTTTTCATCCATGGCTGCATCGTAGAACTGGAAATTGTTTCTCCCCTGCCCCTTGGCAGCGTACATGGCGATATCGGCCTTCTTGATAAGACTTTCAGGGTCATCACTGTCCTTCGGACAGAGACAGATGCCGATGCTTGTCGTAATGAAAAGCTCGTGAGTATCGAGGTGATACGGCTGGGAAAGAATCTTGACTATTTTCTGGGCAATCTTCTCCGCATCGCCGGCATCACTGATGTTAACGAGGACGACAACAAACTCATCCCCGCCAATGCGCGCCACGGTATCAACTTCGCGGATACCGCCTGAAATGCGCTGCGATACCGCCTGGAGCAGACGGTCGCCAATCTCATGGCCGAGGGTGTCATTAATGATCTTAAAGCGGTCAAGGTCGAGAAAGAGGACGGCTACCATATGCTTGAGGCGGTTGGCAAGAGCCTTCGCCTGGCAGAGCCGATCGATGAGGAGTGTCCGGTTTGGCAGTCCCGTGAGCGCGTCGTGATGGGCCAAATGATAGAGCTGTTCCTGGGCGAGCTTTCGTTCGGTAACGTCGCGGCAGATTCCCCAGATGGCGACCGGCACGTCGTCTCTGAAGCCGCAGGTAAGATTCCCCTCGACGGTTACCATTCTCCCGTCGCACGCCACGAGCCGCTTCTCCACCGCCGCACCTTTCTCCCCGGCGAGGACCCGCTTCATCTCCTGCAGACAGTTCAGCCGGCTCTCCTTGTGA
>DATDMX010000279.1:0-5331 GCA_036518575.1 Geobacteraceae bacterium
CAGTTTCTTCAAGAAGTCCGTGCGCCTGGTCGGTGGTGTGGTGGCGGTTTCGGTGGCCGCGGTTATCAGTTATGACCTGTACGGTCTTTTCGCCCGCACCACGTTCCTCCGGCTGGAGCGGATCGAGATCGCGCCCCTGAAGAAGCTCACCCGCGATGAGGTCATCGCCATGACCGGCGTGAAACCCGGGGACGACATGTTTTCCCTGAGGCTTCGGCGTATCGGCGGGGAGCTCGCGAAGAATCCCTGGGTGGAGAAGGTGAAGGTGAAGCGCTACTTTCCCCACACCCTCGCCATCGAGCTGACGGAACGGGAACCGGTGGCGGTGGTGAACATGGGCTACCTGTACTACCTCGACGCGAAAGGGGAGGTGTTCAAGCCCCTCCACGAAGGCGACCGTCTCGATTTCCCATCGGTCACCGGGGTCAGCGAGGAAGACATTACCCGGGATCCTGCGGGGTCGCGGGAGGCGTTCCAGGGTGTGCTGAAGCTCGTAGCCCTTCTCAAGAGCGGAGGGACGTTCCGCCTTGACGATGTGTCCGAAATTCACTACGACAAGGGGTTCGGGTACACGCTCTTCACCGTTCGCGGCGGGGTACCGGTGCGGATTGGAACGAGCGGCTTCGAAGCCAAGCTTGCACGACTGGCACGGATATTCCCGGAGCTTCAGGGGCAGATGGCGCAAATGGAATACATCGATCTCGACTATAACGATAAGATCATCGTCAAAAAGGCTTAAATGAACGAGTTAGCAAAAAGGGGGGGGTATGACAGCAAATAGAAGGGACAATCTCATCGTCGGCCTCGACATCGGTACGACCAAGATTTGCTGCATCGTCGGCAACCTGAGCGAAGACGGTCTCGACATCGTCGGGATCGGTACGAGCCCCTCCCGGGGGCTGCGCAAAGGGGTGGTCATTAACATCGAGAGCACAGTTGCCTCCATCAAGAAGGCTGTGGAAGAGGCGGAGCTCATGGCCGGCTGCGAAATTAAATCGGTCTATGCGGGGATCGCGGGGGGGCACATCAAGGGGTTCAACTCCCAGGGGATCATCGCCATCAAAAACCGCGAGGTTTCCCCGGACGACGTCAAGAGGGTCATCGAGGCCGCCAAGGCGATCGCCATCCCCATGGACCGGGAAGTAATCCATATCCTCCCCCAGGAATTCATCATCGACGACCAGGACGGCATCCGCGAGCCTCTCGGCATGAGCGGCGTGCGCCTGGAGGCCAAGGTGCACATCGTCACCGGCGCGGTGGCAAGCGCCCAGAACATCATCAAGAGCTGCAATCGGGCAGGCCTCGACGTGGCCGACATCGTGCTGGAGCAGCTTGCCTCCTCCGAGGCTGTCCTCTCGCCCGACGAGAAGGAACTGGGTGTTGCCCTCGTGGACATTGGGGGGGGGACCACCGACATCGCCATTTTCATCGACGGTGCCATCAAGCATACGTCGGTCCTGTCCCTGGGCGGCAATCACCTCACCAACGACATTGCGGTGGGGCTGCGCACCCCCATGGCGGAAGCCGAGCGGATCAAGCAGAAGTACGGTTGCTGTCTTGCCGCCATGGTGGGCAAGGACGAGACCATCGAGGTGCCGAGCGTCGGGGGGAGAAAGCCGCGGATACTGTCCCGTCAGCTCCTGGCCGAAATTCTCGAGCCGCGGGTGGAGGAGATCTTCACTCTCGTCAACCGCGAGATCGTCAAGTCGGGATTCGAGGACATGATCGCCTCCGGCATCGTCATCACCGGCGGCTCCACCATTCTCGAAGGGATGCCGGAGCTGGCCGAGCAGGTGTTCAACCTGCCGGTGCGCCGCGGCACGCCCCAGAAGATCGGCGGCCTCGTGGACGTGGTCAATTCTCCGGTCTATGCAACCGGAGTGGGCCTCGTGGTCTACGGGAGCAAGAACGTGGGAATCCGCGAGTTTCCCACCGCTCAGACCGATGAAAATCTGTTCCGGAGGGTGAGTCGCAGGATGAAGGAGTGGTTCGGCGAATTCTTCTGATGGAACCACGCTTTTCCGCCCTGACGGCGTTGCCCAGCGGCCTTGCTTGTGCGGCGTAGCGATGCTACGCCTCCGCGCAATTCCTCGGGCGCCTTGTCAGAACGAAAAATCGTGATTCCTAAATTGACTTATTTCATAATCCAATGGAGTGCCTAACAAAGAAAGGGGGAAGTGTATGTTCGAGTTCGATGAGAGTATTGACCAGAGTGCCAAGATCAAGGTCATTGGTATCGGCGGTGGCGGGGGGAATGCCGTCAACACGATGATCGCCCACAACATCAACGGCGTCGACTTCATCGTCGCCAATACCGACGCCCAGGCGCTGCGTAACTCCAAGGCGTCGGTGAAGATCCAGCTCGGCTCCCAGCTCACCAAGGGACTCGGCGCCGGTGCCAACCCGAACGTCGGCCGCGAAGCGGCTCTGGAGGACCGGGAACGGCTGGCGGATGCGCTCAAGGGTGCCGACATGATCTTCATCGCCGCCGGTATGGGCGGCGGCACCGGCACGGGCGCCGCGCCGGTCATCGCCGAAGTCGCCCGGGAGACCGGCGTTCTCACCGTCGGCGTGGTCACCAAGCCGTTCAGCCGTGAAGGGAAACAGCGTCTTGCCAAGGCCGACGACGGGATCAAGGAGCTCAAGAAGCATGTGGATTCCCTCGTCGTTATCCCCAATGACCGACTGCTAGGGCTCGCCGGCAAGTCCATGTCGATCCTCGACGCCTTCAAGCCTTCGGACGACGTGCTGCGCCAGGCGGTTCAGGGGATCTCCGATCTCATCACCACCTCCGGCTTCATCAACGTCGACTTTGCTGACGTGAAGGCGATCATGAGCGAGCGCGGCATGGCCATGATGGGTATCGGCGTTGCCAGCGGCGACAACCGTGCTATCGAGGCCGCCACCCGTGCCATTTCGAGCCCGCTCCTCGAGGAGATCGATATTTCGGGCGCCAAAGGTGTGCTCGTCAACATTTCCGGCTCCTCGGCCATGACCATGGACGATTTCGACGCCGTCAACCGCATCATTCACGAGAAGGTCCACGATGATGCCAACATCATCGTCGGCGTCGTCATCGACGAGGAACTCGGCGACACTATCAAGGTTACGGCCATTGCCACCGGTTTCGGCGACCGTTTCGACCAGGAGAAAGTGCGCCAGGAACTGCGCACCGTGGCACCCGTCGTCAAGAGCGAGATCAACCGAGAAGTGCCGACGTTCATGCGCGAGCGCCAGCAGCGGGAGACCTTTGCGCGGCAGCGCAGCTTCCATATGGAGGAGGATGAGGAGCAGTACGATATCCCGACGTTTCTGCGAAAGTCCGTCGACTAGGCCGTACCCGGAGCAGGACGAACGCACTGGGACAATCCTCGGGGTTGCCCGGGCGCAAGGGCGGGCGCAAGCCCCGGCCTGACCGGAGGTCGTCCCTCCACTTATTTCGAACCGAACATCCCCTCTTCGCCGCCAACACTTCCCCCGTTGGCGGCAAGGCTTGCTATACCCCGGTCCCCTTATATACCCCCTCCTTGGGGGCCGGGGTTTTTTTCCCTTTAAATCACCCCTTCGTCATGCTACCTTTTTTGCATGTCGTGGCCCATAGTTGACCGATATCGGCGCACCCTCGCAGGCGAGCGGGGAGCCGTCATGAAGGACCGAGGGGGAAAGCTCGCGGTTTGTCTCGTCTATCCCCACACCTACCGAACTGCCATGAGCAACCTCGGTTTCCAGACGGTCTATGCCCTCCTTAACGGCTATCGCGATGTCGTATGCGAACGGGCCTTTCTCCCCGACGCCACCGAGCAGAGAGAGTACGAGAAAAGCGGCTCGTCCCTTCTTTCTCTTGAGTCCCAACAGCCGTTGGCTTCCTTCGATATCGTCGCCTTTTCCGTCTCGTTCGAAAACGACTATCTCAACATTCCCGTCATTCTGGCGCGTGGGGGTATTCCTCCCCTTGCCGCCGCTCGCACCTCCTTCCACCCACTCGTCATGGCCGGAGGAGCCGCGCTCTTCCTGAATCCGGAGCCGGTTGCCGACTTGCTCGACCTCGTCTGCGTGGGGGAGGCGGAATCGATCCTGCCGCGCCTCCTCGATCTCTTCCGTGGTGAGTCAGGTGGCGGGCGGAGGGAACTTCTCAGTGAGGCGGCCAACCTTCCGGGGATCTATGTGCCGTCGGGGTATCGGCTTGTGTACGACGGCGCTCGTCCGGTTGCCAGGGAGCATGAAGACTGGGCGCCGCCGAGGGTGGAGCGGCTCTGGGAGCACGAACTCGATCGTGCCCTCACGACCTCCACCATTCTCACTCCTGCGACGGAATTTGGCGACATGTACCTCGTGGAGGTGTCACGGGGCTGTCCTCGTGGTTGTCGTTTCTGTGCGGCTGGTTTCATCTATCGTCCCTACCGGCGCCGCTCCATGGCTGCGCTGCGCGAGGCTGTCGAGCGGGGCGTGAGGGAGCAGGGGAAGGTCGGTCTCGTGGGGGCTGCCGTCTCGGACTATCCCCGGATTGGCGACCTCTGCCGGCACATTGTTGCCACTGGCGGTAAGGTGTCGGTTTCGTCGCTGCGCATCGACAACATTGACGACCAGATGATTGAACTTCTCAAGGCAAGCGGCCACAAGACCGTCGCCATTGCCCCGGAAGGCGGGTCGCAACGTCTGCGCGACCTGGTGCGCAAGGGGGTGAACGAGGAGCAGATCCTGGCGGCATGCGACAGACTGATCGGCCACGACATCCTCAACCTGAAGCTTTATTTCATCATCGGCCTACCCACTGAAACGATGGCCGATCTCGAGGAAATGATCAGCCTTGTCGGCAGGATTCGGGAGCGGGTTGTTGCCGCGGCCAAGAAGAACAAGCGGCTGGGAGAGGTGGTGCTCTCCGTGAACCCCTTCGTGCCCAAACCGTTCACGCCGTTTCAGTGGTGCGGCATGGAGGGCATGAAGATCCTCGAACAGAAGGGGCGCTTCCTCCAGCAGGCCTTCCGCAAGCTTGCCAATGTCACCATGCAGATGGAAAGTCCGAAAGAGGCCTACCTTCAGGCCCTCCTTTCCCGTGGTGACCGGAGGCTCGGCACTCTTCTCGTTGAGGCGGCCAAAGGGGGGAGCTGGCGTCGGGCCGCCAGGGCTCTGGATATCGATACTGACACATTCGTGTATCGGCAGATACCTCTCGACGAGCTGCTTCCCTGGGATGTCATCGCCTGCGAAAAGGAAGAACTCGAAGCCGAGTATCGGCGGGCATTTGACACTGCTTCGCCATGATGTGTGAAGAGACCATAGAGGAAGCAAAGGCCCGCGGGATAACTCTCCCGCGGGCCTTTGCTTTGATGG
>DATDMX010000280.1:0-4933 GCA_036518575.1 Geobacteraceae bacterium
AGGAGGGGGGCCGTCACTTCCTGGCCCTCCAGGGTGAAGCGGACGCGATCAACGCGAATTTCCGCGACCCGGGCGCCGGCAACGAAGGAGCCTTCGCCCACGAGCATGCCGTTCACCACCGCCCGACGCAGGCGCCGCTCGTCCTGCCAGGCAATCCCCGTCACCTTGAGGTTCGAGGGTGCCGGGGCACTCTGGGGCTGGGTCGGTGGGGGAGCAGGCGCGGCCCCCTGTGGCTGGGGCGCTGCTGTTGCCGGGGTGGCGAGCGGCTTCGCCTGCTCCGGGGTGGGGAGCGCCGCAGGGGGGACCGCCGTCACCGGTGCGGGAGAGGTCGTCGGCGCGGGCGTTGCCGTTTCTTTCGGGGCGGTTTCAGCGTGGTTACGGGCGGACGGAGAGAAAAAGAGCGTCTTTACGGCAAAGGCTGCAGCAGCGACCACCGCGAGGAGGGTGAGCGTCATCACGACGGGACGGATAGAGGAGCGGCGGGGCGTTCCCTTGAGGATCGCCGGCCCGATCTCCACGCTCTTGCCGCGCCGGGCCGCCTTGTCCTGTTCCAGTTTTTTCAGGGCGTCGAGGATGAGACTCATGACCGTGTGTTCTCCTTGCGGGTAAGTGTCGGTGAGGGGAAGCCTCCGCCGTCGCGATAGAGGAGGATGAGTGTTTGCCGCCCGGCAGTGCCGTCATTTCCCAAGCCCCGGGCGGCCTGGAACGATTTCACCGCGGCCACGGTGGTCGCGTCGAAGGTGCCGCTGGGTTGGCCGGCGAGTACCCCTGCACCCACGAGGAGGCGCTGCAGCTGGCGCACCTTCTTCCCCCGTGCCCCCGGTTTGAGACCGGTGGGAATGTCCAGGTAGTTTCGCCAGAGAAGGTAGCCGCGGCCGGACCAGACGCGTTCAAGCTCGGCCGCTGCGAGGGTGGATCGGCCGCCCACCGCGGGCGTGACGGCGAACGAGTCGCTGTCGCTCGCGGTCACGGCGACATAACATTTTCCGCCCGTCCCCGGCGGGGTCACCTCGATGACAGCCGGCGTATCGAGACGGCGCAACGCTTCGAGACCGCCGCTGAACCGGCAGAGTTCTCCGCCCGCCTCCCGGGCGAGATCGTCCGGAGTGGCGCCGGGGCGCACCGAGCGCGGTAGCGGCGAGAGGTGCCAGAGCGCCGCGAGGGCGTCGAAGGCTCTTCGGCCGCTCTCCGCCTCGCTCATGCGCGTCACGTCCTCGCCAGTGGCTTGGGGGAGCTTGGTTGCCGATGGCGGAGGCGCCGGCGTGGCAGCCGGCTTTTTCGGGAGAGTATACCTGCCGCCGAGGCCTAAAAGAAGAAGCACGGCCAGGATAAGAGCGGCAGCCATGGGGCGGCGAAAGCTTTTGCCACCCTTTTCGCCGAAGCGCACGTCGCTGATGGCCGCTGCCGCCATGGCGGCGGTGACCGGGGTCCGCTCCTTCGTGTATCCGGCCAGGAGCGCCCGGTCGCAGACGAGATTGATGAGCCGGGGAAGCCCGCCGGAAAAGCGGTAAATGCGCCGCACGGCACCGTCGGTGAAAAGCGTGGCGTCGCGGCGTCCCGCCACCTCCAGGCGGTGGTTGATGTAGTCCCTCGTGTCGCCGAAATCCATGGGCTGGAGGTGGAACCGTACCCCGATGCGCTGTCCGAGCTGGCGCAGTTCCCGCCGCTCCAGGAGAGCCCTGAGCTCCGGTTGGCCCACGAGGACGATCTGGATCAGCTTGTCGCGTTCGGTCTCCAGGTTGGAGATGAGGCGGACCTGTTCCAGCACCTTGGGCTCCAGGTTCTGGGCTTCGTCGATGACGAGGACCACGGTGCGGCCGGCGGCGTTCTCGGAGAGGAGAAAACGGTTGAGCTCCTGGAGGAGGTCGGCAGTATCTGAGTGGTTGTCGGGGAGGCCGTATTCGCGGTTGATGTGCTGCATGAGGCCAAGGGACGAGAGGCAGGGGTTGAACACGACGGCGGTGCGGTATGTGTCCCGGTCGAGCTGGCTGAGGAGGGTGCGGACCACGGTGGTCTTGCCGGCCCCCACCTCGCCGGTGAGGGAGATGAAGCCCACATGGTTGTCGATGCCGTAGAGGAGATGGGCAAACGCCTCCCGATGGTGGGCGCTCAGGAAGATGAAGCCCGGGTCGGGGGTGATGTTGAAGGGCTTTTCCCTGAAGCCGTAGTATTCGCAGTACATGGGCGCTTCACCCTTCCCAGCGGTTGCGGTGGACGCGGCGGGAGTCGAAGCGTTCGGCCTTTGGGGGCCGTTCCGCCGGATGGCCGAGGGCGACGATGGCAAAGGGAATCACATGCGCCGGTATGCCAAGGAGTTCGCGGACACCCGCTTCGCGCTCCGGTTGGGGATGGACGCCGACCCATACCCCCCCGAGCCCCCGGGCATGGGCGGCAAGGAGGAGATTCTCGGTGGCCGCCGCGCAGTCCAGCACCCAGTACCCATTGTATTTTTCCAGGGTCGGGTCGCCGCAGACGACGACGGCGGCCGGCGCCTGGCGAAGCATGACGGCGTAGGGATGGAAGCGGGGAATGGCGTCGAGGGTTTCCCGGTCGGTCACCACTACGAAATGCCACGGCTCTTCGTTACCCGCCGAGGGGGCATGCATGGCGGCGTTAAGGAGCTCGTCGAGGAGTTCCGCCGCGATGGGCTCGTCAGTGTAACGGCGTACGCTTCGCCGTGTGAGGATCGCTTCCAGCGCGTCCATTGATTCTCTCCCTTCTCGGGTGGATGGGTAGATGGAGCGCTAAAGCCGGCCCCGCCGTCATTCCCCCGCGTTTCGTCGCACGAATATTTCCCGGGCCATGGTGGCGTCGATGGCGAACTCCGAGAAGCCGACCCGGAAGATGTAGGAGGGGAAGCTCTGCTGGAGGACGATGCGGTTGCCGGGAAGGACCCCCATGGCCATGAGCTTCTGCATCTTCTTGCTGTCGTCGGTCTGGATGTAGGCGATTTCCCCCTCCTGCCCCGACTTCAGTTCGGTGAGCGGCACGACGCCGAGGTCGCCGCTGCGGCGCGCCTCTTCGCAGCACTCGCCGGGAGGGATGGGGCGGCCGTGGGGGCAGGTGGCCGGGTGATTGAGCATGGTGCAGACCTTGGTGTCCACCCCCTCGTGAAGGAGGTGCTCGAACTGGCACGCCTTGGAGTCGCCGGTCTCGCCCCGGATATTGAGGACGTCCATCATGAGACGCTCGGCCAGGCGGTGGCGGCGCACCGTCCGGCGCCCCTCATCCTTTCCTTCCGGCCGCAGGTAGACCCGTCCTTCCCTGACCTCCACGAATGCGAGTCCCGCCAGTTCGTCATAGGAAGGATCGCCGGCAGGCACGTCGATCTGCTCCACTTCGATGTAGCCGCGCCCCTTTTCTTCCACCGCGATCCAGAGGGCTTCAAGGATCTCTTCTGCTCTATCGGACAGTTTCATACCATCTCCTTGTCGAAAAATCCACCACGGAGACATGGGTAGGGAGAAAAGCCGGGAATTCCTGTAGTGTACCAGGGATTTCCCCGGATAGACAGGGTCTTTTCCATTTTCCCCACGCTACTCGTGGCTATTCCGTTTTCTTGGTGAAGGCCTTCTTTATCTTCTTCACGAGTGCCGGTTCGGTCGGGTTCTCGTAGAAGCACTTGGGACAGCGGACCGACCGGCACGGCTTGCCGCACCGTCCGCACCCCTTGATTCCTTCTTCTTCGGCGAATTCGTGTCCACAGTAGCCGCAGCGGATCATACGAGCCCCGTCGCGAGGAAGAACTGGTTGAGAAGCCAGCCGCTGCCGAAGGCGACAAGGCTCACGAAGACGCCGATGGCCAGAGCGACCTTGAGTCCCCGCTCCCGCTTCATGATGAGGAACTGGGCGACGCAGGGGATGAAGAGGGTGAGGGTTACGGCCGCCACGGTGAGCTGGCGGGGATTGAGGAGCCCCTTGCTCTGGAGGTCGTAGAGGCCGGCGGCTCCGTAGTCGCGGCGGAAGAAGCCGAAGATGAAGGCGACTGCCGTCTCCCGGGGGAGGCCGATGGAGCCCATGACCGGCGTCATCCAGTCGATGAGCTTCTCGAAGAAGTGGGTGATCTTCCCGAGCCACAGAAGCACCGAGGCGAGGATGAAGAGGGGGAGGATTTCGAGGAAGTACCACTGCATCCGCGTGTAGGTCTTGGTGAGGATGTTGGAGAGCTGGGGAACCCTCATGGGGGGAAGCTCCATGTAGAACATGGGGGTTTCCCCCGGGACGAGCCGGGCGGCGAGGAAACCGATGACGAGGAAGATGAGGAGAAGGCAGACCCCCCAGGCGACGAGCGCACCCGGCGCCTTGGACAGCAGCGCCAGGATCACCCCGAGTTGGGCGGAGCAGGGGATGGCGAGCGCGAGCAGCAGCGTGGCGATGATCCGCTCGCGCACGGTCTCCAGGGTCCTGGTCACCATGGTGGCCATGGTGTCACAACCGAAGCCGAGCACCATGGGGATGACGGCGCGGCCCGTGAGGCCGATCTTCTTGAAGAGTCGGTCCACGAGGAGGGCGAGCCGCGGGAAGTAGCCGCTGTCTTCCAGCATGGAGAAGAAGAGGAAGAAGGTGGCCACGATGGGAAGGATGATGCCCACCGCGTAGCGAAACCCGAGGGTGATCACGCCGTACTCGCCGACAAAGAGCTCTTGCCAGATCTCCCACGGGATGATCCTCTTCACGACTCCGGTGATCCAGGGGTTGAAGAGCCCTTCGAAGAGTTTTCCCTCCAGGAGGTCTACGACGGTCCCGGCGCCGAAATCGCCGACGAACTTGTAGAGACCGTAGTAGAGGACGACAAGGAGGATAGGGACACCCGTGAGGGGGCGCACCGTCAGGTTGGAAAGGCGTTCGTTGAAGGTGATCTTTCTCGTGTCGGGGAGGCGGAAAACGCCGTCGAGAAGTCCCTTGACGATGTCTTTTCGCTCCAGGGAGAGAT
>DATDMX010000281.1:0-2938 GCA_036518575.1 Geobacteraceae bacterium
CCGCCGGCAACTACCGGGTCCGGGAGCGTTCCGCCGACGGTATCCCGGTCTACACCTACTTCACGGCCCAGAACGATTCCCTGGCTGAGCGCTACCTCGCTGCCACGGTGAAGTATCTCAGGGCGTACCGCAAGCTCTTCGGTCCCTATCCTTTTCCCAAGTTTGCCGTGGTGGAGAATTTCTTCCCCACCGGCTACGGCTTCCCTTCATTCACTCTCATCGGCGGAAGTATCCTGCGCCTCCCTTTCATCGTCGACACGAGCCTTCCCCACGAGATCGCCCACAGCTGGTGGGGGAATGGTGTCCTCGTGGACGACACGGGGGGGAACTGGTCCGAGGGACTCGTCACGTACTTGGCCGACTATGCCGCCGAGGCGCGTAGGTCGGCCAGGGCAGCGGCCTCCTACCGCTTCCGCATCCTCTCGGATTACGCCTCGGTGGTGCCACCGGACAAGGATTTTCCCCTGAGGAATTTCGGGCGCCGCAGCGACCCGGCATCCCACAGCATCGGCTACGGCAAGGGCGCGATGCTCTTTCACATGGTGCGAAACGAAATCGGCGACAAGGCGTTCTACGAAGCGCTGCGGCGTGTGGTCGCGGACAAGCTCTTCAAGCCGGCGACCTGGGACGATTTTGCCCGTGCCTTCTCGGCCGCGTCGGGGAAGGACATGGTTTCCTTCATGGCGCCCTGGCTCGATCGCAAGGGGGCACCTCAGTTATCGCTCGCCAATGTGGCGCGGAAAGAGGAGGGGCGAACATGGCTCGTGAGCGGAGTGGTGGAGGAGCGCCATCCCTTTTCGCCTCTCACCGTCACCGTCCGTGCCGAGACGGCAAAGGGTCCCTGGGACACAAAGGTGAGGGTGGCGGGCGAGCGGACGCCCTTCTCTTTCACCGTTACGGCTCCCCCGAAACGGCTCGTGCTCGACCCTGACTCGGATATCTTGCGCCTCCTGGAGCCGCGGGAGATCCCTCCCAGCGTGAACCGCATCAAGGGATCGGAAGCGTTGCGCCTTATCGTTACGGCCGGGTGCCGGGCCGACACGGAGACCCTGCACGGTCTTCTCACGTCTCTTGGCCAGGGGCGTGCCCCCATTTTGCGGGAGGAGGACGTGACAGCGGCGCAGCTCGCCGCCCATGATCTCATCTATTGTGGCCTTCCCGCCACGCCTGCGGCGCTGCCGGCTCTTCCCGAGGGGACGGCACTCTCTCCCCGAGAGTTCACCGTGGACAGGGAACGATTCGCAAAACCTGGCGATGCCCTCTTCATGGTCCTTTCCGCCACCCGGGGCGGCGGCGAGCGGACGGTGGCGCTTTTCCTTCCCCTGTCGGCTGAGGCCGCGGCGTTAAGCATGCCGAAGATCACCCACTACGGCAAATTCGGCTTCCTCGTCTTCGAGGGGGGGACGAACAAGGCGAAGGGGCTGTTTCCGCCCGCCCAGGGACGTAGCGTGGTTGCCTTCTGAGCCCTGTCGCTGGCCACTTATCACCACACTGGAGGTTTTCGAGAGTGAGAAAGTCAGTTCCCATCGCGGTCGGCCTTGTCATGGCAGCGCTTCTTGCCATGGCGGTGACCAATTCCTTCGGTCGCCAGGAAGTCGTGCGGCTGAGCGATGGGGCCCGCATCGATTTTCGTAAGCTGGTAAATGAAGTGGAGCGGTCCCGGGTGATTTTCGTCGGCGAAACCCACACGAGCATGGCCGACCACCGTCTACAGTTGCGGCTCATCAAAGCCCTCCACCGACGAGGCATTCCCCTCGCCATTGCTACGGAAATGTTCACCGCCGCAAGCCAGGATAAGCTCGACGCCTGGGTGGCGGGAACCCTCGGCCTCGACAGCTTCATCCGTTTTTACTACGCGCAGTGGCGCATGCCGTGGCCCTACTACCGGGCCATTCTCACCTACGCGCGTGACGAGCGGATCCCCCTCGTGGGTCTTAATGTCCCCGAGGAGATCCCGGGCAAAGTGGCGAGGGAAGGGTTTGACTCCCTTTCGCCCGCGGAAAGAGCCCAGCTTCCCGACGGGATCACCTGCACTATCGACGCTTCTTACCGAGAGTTCATCCGGCGGGCGTTTCGGGAGCACCGCACAAGTGAGAAGCAATTCGTTTCTTTCTGCGAGGCACAGATGCTCTGGAACAAGACCATGGCCTGGCATCTGGCCGCCTACCTCAAGCGCAACCCGCAACGCACCGTCGTTGTCCTCACCGGTACCGGTCACGCGCTCAAGAAGGCAATCCCCGGCGAGCTCGCCGACTATCTCTCCGTACCCACCGCCGTGATCATGCCGAAGGATTCGGCCGCCGCCCGTTCCGTGATGACGACACAGGACGCCGATTACCTCGCGCTCCGTTGATATGCAGCGCTGCGCCTTTCCCTTGCGCAGACGCCGGCCCGTTCTATACTTAGAGCTTGTTCGTAAAAAAAACTTGCGACCTTACGGCAGGGAGGGTGATTCATGACGTCCGATGTGCAGGAGGCGATTGTTCGCAAGGGGATGGACATCTTCCGCCTCATGGAGGCTGAGCCGCCGGCGGTCTTCAAGAAGAGCTGGTGGGTCGGGCAGGTGCTGGAGATGACCATGCGCGACCCGCTCCTGAAGCTGAACCTCTTCCGCTTCATCGATGTCCTCCCCACTCTGACGAGCACCGACCTCGTCATGGCCCACATCGACGAGTATTTCCGGGACCTCCCCGCGGAAGCGACCCTGCCGCTTCGCGCCCTCTTTGCCGGTGGCAAAGCGGTGAGCGGCGCCCTTGCCGCGAGACTCCTCACCCGCAACATCGTGGCCATCGCCCGCACCTTCATCGCCGGCGAATCCCCTGAGGAGGCGCGCAAGCCGCTGCAGGCCCTGATAGGTGAGGGGAGAAGCGTTACCTTCGATATCCTCGGCGAAACGGCCCTCTCGGAGAAGGAGGCGCAGGGGTATGCCGGGCAGTAC
>DATDMX010000282.1:0-4715 GCA_036518575.1 Geobacteraceae bacterium
TGCGCGCCGGCGCCATCCACGACTCCAGCGACCGGGCCCAGATCCAGGAGCTCCTCATCAACTGCGAGCTGGCCGAGATGGGGCGGGAGATGGGGTGCCAGATGCTCGTGGAGGGGCCGGGGCACGTGCCGCTCGACGAGATCGAGGGGAACATCCAGCTCCAGAAGAGAATGAGCGGCGGCGCCCCTTACTACATGCTCGGCCCCATCGCCTGCGACGTGGCGCCGGGCTTCGACCACATCACCGCGGCCATCGGCGCGGCCCAGTCGAGCCGTTACGGTGCGGACCTCATCTGCTACATCACCCCGGCCGAGCACCTGGCTCTCCCCAATGAGGAGGACGTGCGCCAGGGGGTGAAGGCGGCCAAGGTGGCGGCCTACATCGGCGACATGAACAAGTACCCGGAGAAGGGACGCGAGCGCGATCGGGAGATGTCCAAGGCCCGGCGCGACCTCAACTGGCAGAAGCAGTTCGAACTCGCCCTCTACCCGGAGGACGCCCGGGCCATCCGCGCCAGCCGCACCCCCGAGGACGAGCAGACGTGCACCATGTGCGGCGACTTCTGCGCGTCGCGGGGAGCGGGAAAATTGTTTGCCGGCGACCTGCGGGGCGATAAAATTTAGGTGCCCCATGAGGTTCCCATGAGACTCCTGACCACGACAATCCTTCTCCTGACCATCGCCGTCCCGGCCCATGCCATGCACATCGCCGAGGGACTCCTGCCCCTGCCGTGGGCCGGGCTCTGGTTCGCGGTGGCGGCGCCCTTCGTGGCCCTTGGATTGCGGCGTCTGAACGCGCTGTCCCATGACGACCTCTCCATGAAGCCCCTCGTGGGGCTCATGGCGGCGGTGGTCTTTGTCGTCTCCTGCATGCCCGTTCCCGTCCCCACCGCCGGCACCTGTTCCCACCCGTGCGGCACGGGCATCGCGGCGATCCTCGTCGGTCCCTTCGTATCGGTGGTCATCACCACGGTGGCGCTCCTCATCCAGGCCCTCTTTCTCGCCCACGGCGGGCTCACGACGCTCGGGGCCGACATCGTCTCCATGGGGGTGGCGGGCTCCCTGGCCGGCTGGCTCGTCTTTCGCGGCCTGCGGGGAGTGGGGGCGAGCCTCGGGGTGGCGGGATTTGCCGCCGGCCTTGCCTGCGACTGGGCCACGTACCTCACCACATCGGTGGAGCTTGCCGCCGGCATCCGCGGAAGCGAGCCGTTTCTGCCGCTTGCGGCGAAGATCGCCCTTGCCTTCATCCCGACGCAGGCTCCCCTGGGGCTCCTCGAAGGGGCCATGACCGCGGGCATGGTGGTGCTGTTGGCGAAAAAACGTCCCGATCTTCTCGTGAAAATGAAGGTGATCGGCGCCAAGGAGGTCTCTCCATGCCTGAACGCAAACGCCGGCTGAAGATCTTTATCCTCCACCTCATCCTCCTTCCCACGGTCCTCTTCGTCTTCTACTTCTTCACCCTGGCGCCGCAGCAGCAGTGGCAGGGGGTGGACGAGGCCGTGGTGCAGAAGATCGCCCGCGAGCACGGCCGGGAGGCCAGGAAACCGCTCCTCGACCCGGGAGAGGGGGATCTGCTTCTCTTTGCCTTCCTCATGGCCGGTGTCATCGGCGGCTTCGGCGCCGGTTACTGGTGGCGCTCCCTCAACGCCCGCAAGCACGAGGAGCACAAGGAATGACGGCCCCGGACGAACGGAACCCGGCGCCGGACGTCGACCGGACCACCTTGAGCCTCGGGCTCAGGAAAATCCGGCGGCGGCGCTGGTACCTGTGGGCGCTGATCCTTATCTATCTTCCCCTCATGTGGAGCGCGCTCCAGTTTCTTCCCTCCATGAATGCCGTCTGCGGGGTGTTCGGCGTCTGGTTCGCCGCGGTGTTCGTCATCGCCATGATCGCCGCCGTTGCCCGCTGCCCGCGCTGCGGCAATTATTTCCACGTGAATGGCATGACGCTACTCTTCTTGAGGAAATGCCTGCACTGTCAGTTGCACGTGTCCGCTGATAAACGCCCCTGACAGGGTTCTGGAGATGGCCATGCGCCAGCTGAAAAAGAAGATCGCCGACCCGGAAATCGTGAACCGTCTCCTCGACGAGGCCCCGGTGGGGCGGCTTGCCACCGTCGGCCCCGACGGCTGGCCCATGGTGAAGCCGCTGAACTTCGCCCGCGAGGGAGAGCGACTCTACTTCCACTGCGCCCGGGAAGGGGAAAAGCTCGACCACATCGGCCGTGACCCGCGGGTCTGCTTCGAGGTGGATCTCGCCATCGCCTACGTGAAGGGGACGGCCGAAAATCCGTGCCGGGCGAGCTATCTCTACCGCAGCGTCATAGCGCTTGGCCGGGCGCACCTCGTGGAGGACGAGGCCGAGCGCCGTCGCGCCCTCGATCTTCTCATGGTGAAGTACCAGCCCGACGGGGGCTACGGCGACTACCTGCCGGAGAAGGTTGCGATTACTGCGGTCGTACGGATCGACATCGAATCCCTCTCGGGGAAGGAAGACCTGGGGAAGGGGGATTTCCGGGGCCGCGGCATCGCTCTCCTGGAGAGCGGGACACCGCTTCCGGCGGTACTGGAGTGAGGAGAAAGTCATGGAATACACCGTGAACCCCGTGGGCATCATCCACACACCCTTTGCCACCAAGGAGGAGGCCCCGGTCCAGGGAGCGCTCGCCCCGGGGGCGGAGGCGCGGGTCGAGGTCTTTGCGGAGTTTGCCCCGGCCCTGAAGGACATCGAGGGCTTCACCCACCTCTACCTCCTCTACCGCTTCGACCGGGCCGGCGAGATCCGGCTCGTCCGGCCGACGTTTCTCGACGACGAGCCCCATGGCGTCTTCGCCTCGCGCCACCCCTGCCGGCCGAACGGCATCGGGCTTTCCGTGGTGAGGCTCGTGCGCCGCGAGGAGAATGTCCTCGTGGTGGCGGGGATCGATGTCCTCGACGCCACGCCGCTTCTCGATATCAAGCCCTATATTCCCCGCTTCGACTGCCGCCCGGAGGCGGGGGAGGGGTGGCTTGCCGGCAAGGAAGCACGTCCCAAGCCGCCGGGACGGGAATAGGAACCATGCACCACCATTTCCACAGCCATACGCACGACCCCGCCCGTATCCTCGTCCGTCTCGATGCGCGGGTGAAGCTCGTTACGGCGCTCGCCCTCCTCGTCATGGTCATGAGCTGTCGGGGCGTCGTCTTCCCGCTTCTCGTGGCAGGGATTGGCATCCTCCTCTGCCTCGGCATGGGGGTCCGTCCGCGCCTCGTGGCCGTGCGTTTTGCCGAGCCCCTCTTCATCGCCGTCATGGTCTTCGTTCTGAAGCTCTTCTTCAGCGGCCACGAGCCGCTCTTCAGCTGCGGGCTTTTCGGCTGGAAGCTCGTTGCCCACCGCGAGGGTCTCGCCGAAGGCCTCCTCATAGCGAGTCGCATCGTGGGGGCGGTGTCGGTGGTGGCGGTCGCGGGGTTTGCCACCCCCTTCACGGAGCTCATGGCGGCCCTGGCTTGGCTCAGGGTGCCGCGGGGGCTCATCGAGATCGCCCTGTTTGCCTGGCGCTATCTCTTCCTCCTGTTCGACGACGCGGCGGTCGTGTATAATGCCCAGAAAAATCGCCTCGGCTACACCGGCTACCGCCGGGGGCTCAAGTCCTTCGGGACGCTGGCCGGGGCGCTCGTCATCAAGGCCTTCGACAACAGCCAAAGCGTCACCACCGCCATGGTGCAGCGGGGCTACGACGGCACCATGCCGCTTCTGAAGCACAAGCCGTTCCGGGCGGGTGAGGTCATGGCCTGCCTCGCCGTCGTCTCGTTCATGGCCATCCTGTGGCAAGGCCTGTAAGAGGTTCTTCGTGACAGTTCGCATCTCCGCACATATCGAGGAATTCACCTACCCCGACGGCACCGTGGCCCTGGCCGATATCCATGTCGACGTGGCAAAGGGGGAGTTCTGCGGCATCCTCGGCGCCAACGGCTCGGGGAAGACGACCCTCCTCAAGATCATGGACGGCCTCGTGAAGGAGTACACGGGCAGCGTGCTCCTGGACGGCCAGGACGTGAAACGCCTCCATCCCCGTGACATCTACCGCAAGGTGGGGCTCGTGTTCCAGAACCCGGACGACCAGCTCTTCGCCACCACCGTCTTCGAGGACGCGGCCTTCGGCCCGCGCAACATGGGGCTGGCGGAGGCCGAGGTGGCGCAGCGGGTGACGGCGGCCCTGGCGAGCGTGGAGATGGCGGAGTTCGCCGCTAAGAACATCCACGCCCTCTCCCACGGCCAGAAGAAGCGGGTCTGCATCGCGGGACTGCTGGCCATGGGGCACGAGGTGCTCCTCCTGGACGAGCCGACCGCCGGTCTCGACCCCATGGGGGAGTACCGGATGATGGAGCTCCTGACGCGGCTCAACCGCGACGAGGGGGTGACGGTGGTCATGGCGACCCACTCGGTGGACTTGGTCCCCCTCTTCCTCCACCGCCTCCACATCCTCTCCCGCGGCCGGCTCGTACGGGGAGGTACCCCGGAGGAGGTCTTCACCGCCCCCGAGGAGCTGGCCGGCGTGAAGCTGCGCCTTCCCCAGATCGCCGAGCTCATCTGGCGCCTGAAACACGAGGACCGCCTCCCCTTCACCCGGCTCCCCCTCACCATCGGCGAGGCGCGCCGCGAGCTGGTGGCAGCTCTCGAAGGGGGAAGTGTCATTCCTGAAGAAGGACAACGGCAGGGTGGAACAGAGTGAACGTGA
>DATDMX010000283.1:0-4271 GCA_036518575.1 Geobacteraceae bacterium
ATCGGCAGCACCATCGACGCGGTCCACCTCAATCTCGCCCTCTATGAGAAGGAGGAAGCCGAAGTTCGCATGGTGCTCGTCAACAAGATCCGCGCCGACAAGCGGGAGCAGGTGCTGGGCTACCTCGACAAAGGCTTCCCCGGCCGGGACATCCGGGTCGCGGGGGGCTTCAACTATTCGCCCATCCTCGCCAACCCGACCCTTGGCCACATCGGCCGGCTCCTCAACCTCCACCTGCATGGCGATCCGGACGGCCGCAGCCGCATCATCCACCATATCCAGCTCGGTGCCGCTTCGTCCCAGCGGGTCATCGACGGGCTCCTCGATTCCACCCTCTTGATCCTCACGAGCTCCCGCGACGAGCTGATCGTCACCCTCTCCTCCCTCTACCACATCCCGGCCTACCGGGAGAAGATCGTCGGCCTCGTCATCGCGGGACACGTACCGGTCTCGGAGATCACCCAGCAGATCCTCGACGACAGCCACATTCCCTACATCCGCGTCCACGAAACCACGGCCGACGTCTTCACCACCCTCATGGAGGACGTGGCCAAGATCACCGTGGAGGACCGGGAAAAGATCGCCTGGATTCAGGCTAACGCGGAGAATGAGATAGACTTCGAAGCCATAGATTCTTTGCTTTGAGCAAATCATGCCCTACCGTTTTCTCGACGACATCGCCACCGCCGACGTGGCCTTCCGGGCCACGGGGGCAACGCGGGAGGAGCTCTTCGCAGCCTGCGCCGAGGCGCTCCTCAACGTCCTCGTGGACAACCCCGATGCCGTTACCCCCCATGACGAACTCGTCATCGACCTGGAAAACGCCGAGCTCGACCTTCTCCTTTTTGCCTTTCTTCAGGAACTCGTCTTCTACAAGGACGCCCGCCGCCTCCTCCTTCACCCCCGCACCCTCACGGTTTCCGAAACGAACAGTGGGTTTTCGCTGCAAGCCGTCGTTGCCGGCGAGCGGATCGATCCCCTCCGGCACCACCTGGGCGTGGACGTGAAGGCGGTGACCCTTCACCGCTTCCAGGTCAGGCAAACCGCAGCCGGATGGGAAGCAACGATAATCCTCGACGTCTGAGCCGTTCACGCAACCGGCTGCCGACGCCTCTGCACGAACTTCTCCATTTCCACAGCCACAAAAACAAGGGACGAGATACCGATTGCCGCCGCCAATTCCCCGGCCGTGAGTGGCACGGTGCCGAAAAGCGGGTTGCACGGCGGCAGATAGATTATTGCCAGCTGGAGGAGGGCCGAAAGGGTGACGGCGCCCAAAAGGGGACGGTTGGAGAGGAGGCCGATGGTGAAGAGGGAGTGACGCTCGGAGCGGATGGCGAGGACGTGGAAGAGCTGGGTGAAGCAGAGGACGGTGAAGGCCATGGTCTGCCAGTGACGATCGCTGCTGCGCAGCCATGCTCCCTCCACGAGGAGGACGAGAGCGCCGATGAGGAGCCCCACCCATACCACGTGGCGGCCGAGACCATGGGCGAAGATGCTCTCCCGGGGAGGCCGCGGGGGACGGGCCATCACCTCCCCCTCCGCGGGTTCGAGGGAAAGGGCAAGGGCCGGGAGCGAGTCGGTCATGAGGTTGACCCAGAGGATCTGGATCGGTGTCAGGGGAACGGGGAGCCCCACGAAGGGGGCACAGGCAACGGCGATCACCTCGCCCGAGTTGGTGGTGAGGAGATACCTGATGAACTTGCGGATGTTGTCGTAAATGCGGCGCCCCTCCGCCACGGCGGCAACGATGGTGGCGAAGTTGTCGTCGAGGAGCACGAGGTGGGCCGCCTCCTTTGCCACGTCGGTGCCGGTTATCCCCATGGCGATGCCGATGTCGGCGCGCTTGAGGGCCGGCGCGTCATTTACTCCGTCGCCGGTCATGGCAACGAACTCCCCGAGATTCTGGAGCGCCTCGACGATGCGAAGCTTCTGCTCCGGGGCAACCCGGGCGTAGACCCTGATGTCCCGCACGCGCGCGGCGAATTCCTCCGGAGCGAACGCCGCAAGCTCCCTCCCCGTGACGACGCCATCGCCTGCATCGGTGAGTATCCCGAGCCGACGGGCAATGGCGCGGGCCGTGAGGGGATGGTCGCCGGTGATCATGACCGGGGTTATCCCCGCCTCGCGGCAGCGCCTCACCGCCTCGCGCGCCTCGCTTCGCGGCGGGTCGAGCATGCCGGCAAGCCCGAGGAAGACGAGGTCCCCTGCCTCCGCCTCGGGAAGAGACAGCGGCAGCTTTTCGAAGCGCCTCATGGCAAAGCCCATGACCCGCAAGCCGTCATCGGCAAGCCGATCATGTCGCCTGGCGGCCTCCTCCGCAAGGGGTTCCTCGATCCCGGACCGGCCGAGCACCACCTCCGGCGCCCCCTTGGTGAAGGAGACGAAGCCCCCCTCCCACGGGTGGAAGGTGGTCATGAGCTTTCGCTCGGCCTCGAAGGGGAGTTCGGCCACGCGGGGATGATCACGTTCCAGCTCACCGCGCACCTGGCCATGCTCTGCGGCCCGCAACGCCAGCGCCACCTCGGTGGGATCCCCCACCGGTTTCCCCGCGCCGTCCACGGCAGCGTCGTTGCAGAGGGCCATGGCCGCAAAGAAAAGCTCCTCTTTTCCCGGCTCCACCACCACGACCTCCTCCACACTCATGCGGTTGACGGTGAGGGTGCCGGTCTTGTCGGTGCAGACGTAGGTTACCGAGCCGAGCGTCTCCACGGCCGGAAGTTTCTTCACAAGGGAATTGGCCTTCACGAGGGCACGGGCACCCAAGGCGAGCGATACGGTGACGACGGCGGGAAGTGCTTCCGGGATGGCCGCCACGGCAAGGGAGACGGCGGTGAGAAAGATGACGAGCGGGTCGTCGCCGCGGAAAAAGCCGGCGAAAAACACGATGGCGCAGACCGTAAGGATGGCGACGGTAAGCTTTCTTCCGAAGGCCGCGAGCCGCCGCTGGAGAGGGGTCGTCCCTTCCTCCTGGGCACCGAGAAGGGTGGCGATCTTTCCCAACTCCGTTGCCAGGCCGGTGGCCACCACCACCCCTTCCCCGCGTCCGCGGGTACAAACGGTCCCCTTGTAACAGATGTTTATCCGGTCGCCCAGAGGGAGGGCCGCATCCGGGAGGGGCGCTGTCGTCTTCTCCGTCGGGAGCGACTCCCCGGTGAGGGCCGCCTCCTCCATGGTCACCTGGGCGGCCACTGCGAGTCGGATGTCGGCCGGGGCTATGTCGCCGGCCGCAAGCCGCACCACATCGCCTGGTACGAGGAGCGAGGCGGGAATGGTCCTGGCGACGCCGGCCCTGACCACTGTGGCCATGGGGGCTGCCATTCCCCGCAACGCCTCCATGGCCCGCTCGGCCCGATATTCCTGAATGAAACCAATGACGGCGTTGAGAATGACGATGACGAGAATCACCACCGTGTCGGCCGTCTCTCCCATCACGCCCGAGACGAGCGCCGCGCCGATGAGGACGAGGATCATGAAGTCGGTGAACTGGGAGAGAAAAAGGATGACGGGGGAGCGGCGCCTCGGCCCGGGGAGCTCGTTCGGCCCGTAGCGGGCCAGGCGCTGGGCCGCCTCCTCGTCAGTCAGTCCTGAGCCGGAGCTCTCAAGCTCCGCCATCACCTCCTCGACCGTCTTCTCGTGCCACATCGACGCCATTGATGCTCTCCCCCTCCTTTGCCCCTGCCGTTATTTAGATTGTGTCACCCCCCCTAGCGTTGTCAATCGCTGTCGCCGCCTTGCGGCCACGGCCAAACTGTGCTAGTCTCGCGCGGGAAGCGACTCGGGGTGGCAGAGGGCCCATGACGCAGAGCGACAGACATACCGGCCGGGCGATTGCCGCGGCCGCTTTCGTGATGATGGCGGCAGTGCTGGTCTGTTACTGGCCTGCCCTTACGAACGGGTTCGTCATCTACGATGACCCGGAGTACGTCACCGAGAACGGACCAGTCCTGGCCGGTCTCACCCGCGACTCCATCGCTTGGGCCTTCACCACGGCCCACGAAGGAAACTGGCACCCCCTCACCTGGCTCTCCCACATGGCGGACGTGACCCTCTACGGCCTTAACCCGGCAGGCCACCACCTCACGAACCTCATCCTCCACGCCGCCGCCACCATCTGTCTCTTCCTCGGTCTGCGGCGCATGACGGAAGCCTTCTGGAAAAGCGCCGCCGTCGCCTTGCTCTTTGCCCTCCACCCCCTCCATGTGGAGTCGGTTGCCTGGGTCGCCGAGCGCAAGGACGTTCTCTCCGGCCTCTTCTTCTTCCTCGCCCTC
>DATDMX010000284.1:0-2026 GCA_036518575.1 Geobacteraceae bacterium
CGCACACCCGGCAGACGGCACATCCGCCTTCGTGCTCCACGATGCCGCCGCACTCGGGGCAGGCACCCCGTTCGGGCGCCTGTGAGTCGAGCCCCACGTCGTATCCCTTGGCCAGCATGTGCGACTGGATCGCCTTGGCCACCGCGTCGGCGCAGGAGAGGACGCGGTTGTCGCCGAAGCCCGAGGGGGCGTGGCAGGAAATGCCGAGGAGCTGCTTCATTACCTGGCGGGCCTGGACGCCGCTTCGCCAGCAGAGCGACACCATGCGGCCGATGGCCTCACACTGGGAGGCGGCACAGCCACCCGCTTTCCCCATGGTAGTGAAGAGTTCGAAGAGCCCGGCCTTGTCCTCGTTCACGGTGATGTAGATGGGACCGCAGCCGGTCTGCATCTGGTAGGTCCACCCCTGGAGCGCCTTGGGCCGCTCGCGCTTGATGGTCTTCTTGTCTTCCACTTGCGGTGCCGCCTTCTCTTCTTTCTTGCCGGTGGAAAGGACCTGCTCGTCGCGGGAGCCGTCGCGGTAGATGGTTACCCCCTTGCAGCCGGTCTTGTAGGCGAGGCGGTACACTTTCTCCACGTCGTCGATGGTGGCGGTATTGGGGAAGTTGACCGTCTTGGAGACGGCGTTGTCGGTGTACTTCTGGAATGCCGACTGCATGTCGATGTGTACTTCCGGCGTGATGTCGTGGGCGGTGACGAAGACGCGGCGCACGTCGTCGGGGATTTCGGGGATGTCCGCAACGGTGCCGTGCTCGGCAATGCGCTGCATGAGTTCCTCGGAGTAGAACTTGCGCTCCTTGGCGAGTTCCTCGAAGAGGGGGTTGACTTCGACGAGGATGTTCTTGTCGAGCACCTGGCGCACGAAGGAGACGGCAAAGAGAGGTTCCACGCCGCTGGATGCGTTGGCGATGATGGAAATGGTGCCGGTGGGGGCGATGGTGGTGACCGTGGCGTTCCTGATGGGGGCAGCGCCGGGGCGGTCGTAGGCCGACCCCTTGAAGTTGGGGAAGGGCCCGCGGGTCTTGGCGAGCTCGCGGGAGGCGGCATGCCCCTCGTCGTTGATGAACTTCATCACCTTCTCGCCGAGTGCCGTCGCCTCGGGGGAATCGTAGGGGATGCCGAGGAGGATCAGCATGTCGGCCCACCCCATGACGCCAAGGCCGATCTTGCGGTTGGCCCGGGTCATGTCGGAGATCTGGGGCAGGGGGTAGTTATTCACCTCGATGACGTTGTCGAGGAAGTGTACGGCGAGCTGGATGACTTCTTTCAGGCGCTTCCAGTCGATGTCACCGTGCTTCACCAGGCGGCCCAGGTTGATGGACCCGAGATTGCACGACTCGTAGGGGAGGAGCGGCTGTTCGCCGCAGGGGTTCGTGGACTCGATCTCACCCACGAGCGGGGTGGGGTTGTCCTTGTTGAGCCGGTCGAGGAAGATGATTCCCGGCTCGCCGTTCTTCCAGGCCTGCTTGACGATGCGGGAGAAGACCTTGCGGGCGTTGAGCGTTCCCACCGGCTCCTTGCTCCGCGGGTTGAGAAGATCGTACTCGGCGTCCTTCTCCACCGCCTCCATGAACGCTTCGGTGAGTCCCACCGAAATGTTGAAGTTGTTGAGGTGCTTCTGGTCATCCTTGCACATGATGAAGTCGACGACGTCGGGATGGTCGACGCGCAGGATCCCCATGTTCGCCCCGCGGCGGGTTCCCCCCTGCTTGATCGTTTCGGTGGCGGCGTCGAAGACCCTCATGAAGGAGATGGGGCCCGAGGAGATGCCGGAGGTGGAGCGGACTTCGTCGTTGGCCGGACGCAGGCGCGAGAAGGAGAAGCCCGTGCCGCCCCCCGACTTGTGGATGAGGGCCGTGTACTTGACGGCGTCGAAGATCTCTTCCATGGAGTCCCCCACGGGGAGGACGAAACAGGCGGAGAGCTGGCCGAGCTCGCGGCCGGCGTTCATGAGGGTGGGGGAGTTGGGAAGAAACTCGAAACCGGTCATGATCTTATAGAAAGCGTCGGCGAGGCCACCGACATC
>DATDMX010000285.1:0-6813 GCA_036518575.1 Geobacteraceae bacterium
ATTGTCATGAAGAGAATCGTCAAGTGGTTTGCCGCGGCACTGTGCGGGATGTTCACCGCCTGTGCCGTCATCACCGTTAATGTCTACTTTCCCGAAAAGGATGTGAAGCAGGCGTACAAGTCACTCGACGATATGCTTCTCAAGCAGGGACAGGGCAAGGGGGGCGAAAAACCGGCCGAGCAACCGCCGGCTGTCCTGCCGCCCGCAGAGCAGCCGCCGGCCCCACAGCCGGCCGAGCCCAAGACCCAGGGGATGTCCTTCGACCGTCACCTTACCTTCGCCTTCGCGCCGCCTGTCTTTGCCGCGGAGAACCTGGCCGATTCCCTCGCGGTGGAAGTGGCCAGCATGCCGGAGGTCCTCCAGGCCTATGACGAGATGAATGCACGTCTGCCGCAGCTGAATGCACTGCGAGACAGCGGCGTGGTGGGACTGTCGAACCAGGGATTGATCGTCGTGCGTGATGCGGCACGGATCGGTTCTCACCAGGCATTCGTGAAGGCGGAGAACGAGAGCCGCAAGACGGTGATAACCGCCATGGCCAAGGCGATTCTCAAACTGAACAAGCAGCCGGCAACTGAGGCAAATCTCAAGCAGGTGTTGGGACAGGCCGCCGCCACCTTCGCGGAGACGAAACGGGATGAGGCGCGGCCGGGATGGTGGATACAGCTGGCCAACGGCAGGTGGGTGCAGAAGTAGGAGGCCTGCAAAACTACTGCGGGGCCGGTCTGCGGTGTTGCCGCTCGCTCGGAAGCTCAACGTAGCCCCGCTACGCCTCGCTCCCTCTCTCGCTTGCGCCTTGCATCCCGGCCTCCTCGCGACGTTTTGCAGGAGCCTCATGGGTGGAGAGGCAGGGGTCTATTTCCCCTCGTGATAGTCTCCTTCGGTGTTGACGGCCCAGATGTTCTCCTTGGCCGCGATACCCGAAGCGATGTTGTCCACTGCCACCATGGCGGTGAGCATGGAGTGGTCGGCGTTGTTATAGCGGTGCATGCCGTTTCTGCCGATGAGGAAGAGGTTGGCGAACCGGTCGGTGAACTCCCTGATAACACTGAAGTCGTCGTAGGAACCGAAATAGGCGGGATATGCCTTGGGGACGCGGATGACGACGCTGTCGAGGATGTCTTCGGGGATGATGAAGTCGATCTTGGCAAGCTCTGCGGCGGCAAAAGAGGCCAGGTTGTCATCGGCCATGGTCCAGAGGTCGTCCCCTTCGGTGCAGAAATACTCGAGTCCCAGCCAGACGGTGGCGGCATCTTCCACCATGTAGGGGCTCCAGTTGTTGAACACCTGTACGCGTCCCAGCCGCACATCCCGCTCCTGGATGTAGATCCAGTTGTCGGGGATGATGTCGTTCACCGTTTTGATGCCCGAACGGTTTTCCACCTTGAGCTTTTTCAGCAGAAGCCCCACGGTGATGAAGTCGCGATACACCAGTCCTTCCGCAGTCCTGCCGACATCTTCGGGGACCTTGTCGCCCATGGCGGCCACAAGCTCCTTGACCGGCATAGTGGAGAAGAAGTAGTCGCCCGCCACTTCCTCGACGGCGCCGTTCACCTCATTCCTGACGCGCACGGCAACAATGCGTCCTTCCTCCCAGACGATTCCCACGACTCTTTGGTTGCGCACGACCTTGCCGCCATGTTCCGCGATCTGGCGGGCGACCTCCTCCCACAGCTGGCCGGGGCCGAGCTTCGGGTACATGAACTGCTCGATGAGGCTTGTCTCCGTTTTCTTCTGGTCGATGGAGGTGTCCTTGCGCAGGATGCTTTTCACCGCGTGGACGAGGGTCGTGGTGATGGAAAGCCCCTTGATCCGCTGGGCACCCCACTCGGGCTTGATGGCGCTGCACGGAACCCCCCAGACTTTTTGGGTGTAATCCTTGAAAAAAGTTTCGTACAGTTCGGTGCCGAAGCGGTTTATGAAGAAGTCCTCGAGGGATTTTTCTTCCTTGATGGGAAAGAGGCTCGCCTTGACGTAGCTCAGGCCTATCTTCACGATGCGTACGACGCCAAGATTGGCGACCGTCTCGGGATTCAGGGTGACGGGATAGGGGAAGAACTTGCGCAGGAAGAAAATGCGTGAGAGGCGCCGACGAATGAGAAATACGAGATCGGTCTTCTCCGGGTCCGGAGCCTCAACGGGGTGAGCATCAGCGGCTCGGAGTTCCCGCCGGGTCGCCCCGGCCGCCAGGGGGACGGGCCTGTCGAGCATGATATCATCGCGGGCGGGAGCCCCCTGGAGAGGGAAGAGATTCTGCCACCACGCCATGACTCGCTCGGACTTGGAGAAGAAGCGGTGTCCACCGATGTCGATCCTGTTCCCCCGGTACTTGGCGGTCTTGGAGATGCCGCCGATATCGTCGCTCATTTCGAAGACGATGGGGGTGATGTCGGTGCGGTCGAGAAGTTCGTATGCCGCCGTGAGACCTGCCGGTCCGGCGCCGATGATGATTGCTTTCTTCTCTGCCATAAAGAATGAGGGCCTCGCGCTATGGATTGGCCGCCCGGTGCCGCAGATGAAGGCATCCTAGCCGATAGACAAAGTACCACACCCTGGCGGAAACGGGAAGCAGCAAATTTGGGGGGTGTCTGGAGGAAAATGGTGAAAAATCGCATGGGGAGCGGTTTTCTCTTAGTGATCAATGAAAGTTTTGCTATACTTGCAAAGTTTAAGCCCCTCTCCGGACGGGAGGGGCAAGCAGCCCGACTTATCGCCGGCATGGATACCCATGCCGGCTGATACATACCATGTGCCGGTGGCGGTGTGCAACATCGCAGCCGTGCGGAAGGAACGGAAACCAATGGCAAGAAAGATGCTTATCAACACGATGCACCCGGAAGAGGCCAGGGTGGCCATCGTGGAGGATGGCCGGCTGGTGGAGCTGGACATCGAGATCGCGGGGAGCGAGCAGACCCGCGGCAACGTCTACAAGGGGACGGTGGTCCGGGTGGAGCCCGGACTCCAGGCGGCCTTCGTCGATATCGGGCTGAAGAAGCTCGGGTTTCTCCAGGTCGGCGAGCTGCACCCCAGCTTCTGGCAGTGGCGCGACGACATTCCCGAGGAGAACCGCAAGCGTCGCCCGCGCATTCAGGAAGTGCTCCGTCGCGGCCAGGAACTCATCGTTCAGGTGGAAAAGGGTGAGCGGGACATGAAGGGGGCGGCTCTCACCACCTATATGTCCTTCCCCGGGCGTTACATGGTCCTCATGCCGGGGAGCGACTCCGCCGGGGTCTCCCGCAAGGTGGAGAGCGAGGCGGACCGCAAGAAGCTCAAGGAGATGGCGGCGAGCCTGGAAATTCCCGAGGGGACCGGCTACATCATCCGCACCGAAGCTCTCGGCAAGACCAAGACCGAGTTGAAGAAGGATTTCCAGTCGCTCGTCAGACTCCACAAGGACATCCTCGCCAAGGCAAAGAAGACCAAGGGTCCTGCCCTCATCTACCAGGAGCTGGATCTGGTGATTCGCACCATCCGGGATTATTTCACCGCCGAGATCGATGAGGTGCTCATCGATAACCCCGAGGTTTTCAAACAGGCCAAGGATTTCTTCAAACGGACCATGCCCAAGTTCGAGAACCTGGTCAAGCTTCACCAGGAGAAGCGGCCCATTTTCTCCAAGTACCAGCTCGAGGAGCAGATCGACCAGATTTACGAGAAGAAGGTTCTCCTCAAATCGGGGGGGTCACTCGTCATCGAGCCCACCGAAGCGCTCGTTTCCATCGATGTCAACTCGGGCAAGTCCACCGGCGAGCGGGGGGTCGAGGACACCGCCTACAAGACCAACCTGGAGGCTGCTGAAGAGGTGGCCCGGCAGCTGCGCCTGCGCGACCTCGGGGGGCTCATCGTCATCGACTTCATCGACATGCGGGACAAGAAGCACATGGGAGAGGTGGAAAGGACCCTCAAGAATGCCCTCAAGCTCGACAAGGCGCGGGTGACGGTGGGGAGGATCTCCCAGTTCGGCATGCTGGAGATGTCCCGGCAGCGGATCAAGCAGACCCTGGAGCAGGGGAGCGTTCTGGAATGTCCTCACTGCGGTGGCCGCGGCAAGGTGAAGTCGGTGGAGAACATGGCTATTTCCTTCCTGCGCAAGGTGCATGGAGCCGCAGCCAAAGGAACGACGGCCGAGGTGCGGGGGGGGCTGCCGCTCGAAGTGGCCTACTATCTCCTTAACCGCAAGAAGCGGGAGCTTACCCAGATCGAGAACGACTACGACATCGAAGTGACGGTAAAGGGGAAACCCTCCTTCCTCATGAACCAGCTGGAGCTCGAACTCGTCAAGCGGGAGAAGCCGCACCATGTGGAGCACGCCGAGGTGGTTGCCGAGGCTTTGCCGGCGCCGTCGGTAGCTGCAGTACCCGAGGAAGTGGCGACGGAAGGGGGCACGGCGCCGGTTGCGGTAGAAGAAAGCAAGGCAAAGAAGAAGCGGCGCCGCGGCAAGAAAGGAAAGGGCGAGGCCGAGCCGGAGGCGGCCGAAACCATGGCGGAAGAGCCGTCTGCGGCAGCAGGGGAAGAAGAACTTGTGGCTGCTGGCGCGGAGGCCCCTGCCCAGGAAGGTGTGGCGTTGCCGGAGGCAGAGGAGCATCCGGAGGGACCCAGGAAGAAGAAACGCCGGCGCCGGCGGCGCGGCAAGGGACACGGAGCGGAAGGGATGGCTCCGGAAGGCCAGCTTCTCGCCGTCCCCGAAGAGGAGGAGGGTGAGGCCCTGCCGGTCACGCCTGCAGCGGAGAGTGTTGCCGGCACCACCGGCGAGGGTGACGAGCACGCCGAGGCTGTCAAGAAGAAGCGTCGGCGGCGCCGGCGGCGTGGTAAGGGACACGGACCGGAGGCTGGCGTTGTGGCTGGTGCCGTCGCATCGGAGCCCGCGCAGGTGGAGGTAGCGGCAGTGGCGCCACAGGAGGTTCCGGTTGCGGCGGCGGAAGTTGCCCCTGTCAAGGCCAAGGCCCCGCGGAGGAAGAAGCAGGCGGAATCGCCTACGCAAGAGGCTGTAGCGGAGACGCCGGCCGAGGTGTCGACACCAGCTCCAAAACCCAAGAGGACGAAAAAGAAGGAGGCAGCACCGGTCGAGCTTCCCGCCTCAACCGACGTGACAGCCCAGACGCCCCCGGCCGCCAAGCCCAAGCGGTCGAAGAAGGCGGTTTCTAAGCCGAAGGAGGCCCCGGACGAGGCGGTGGTGCCAGTGGCCGAAGTGGTGGCGCCGAAGAAGAGAGCGCCGAGGAAAAAGCCCGTTAAGGTTGAGGAGTGAGGGGCAAGGGCCAGGGAATGATGATTGCCAGGAGGTCGCATATGGGGGGCTTCATTCGGAGCGTCGTGGCATTGCTTGTCATAACGGCGGCACCACCCGCCTTCGCCGCCCGCATCGGCGACGTCGACGAACTCACCACCTATCTCAGTATTGCGAACTTTTCCTGGCAGGAAACCCTCAACGGCCAGCGGGCCCTCAAGGAAAGCGGTCCCGTCGCAGGTGTGGGGGCGACTGGCGCCGTCGTTGTGGCCACGCCTCGTGAAGGGAGTGTTCTTCGGCTGCGTGGCAGGGCCGAGATCTTTGGCGGCGACGTGGATTACGACGGGCAGACTGCCGGAAGCAACCCCACGCCCGTTCACACCGATACCACCTATTTCGGGGTGAAAGGGGAGGGGGAGATCGGCTTCAGGATTACTTCAGGCCGCTCCGCCATCGAGCCGTTTGCAGGCCTCGGTTACCGCTGGTGGCGGCGGGACATAAGCGACAGCACCACCCGGCAGAACGGTGCCGACGTTGCCGTGGCCGGTAGTCTTGAGCTGTGGCAAAGCCTCTATACCAAGGTTGGTCTTCGTGCTACCCATGAGGTGGCAAGCGGCTTCAACGCTTTTGCCGAGGCTGGTGCGCTCTATCCTTTCCTCAATCGCAACACCGCCAAGGACAGCACGCTCGGTGAGCCGACCGTGGAGCCCGAAGGGGCCTGGTCGGCATTTGCGGAACTCGGCTTGGAGTTCGGGAAATTAAGACCGTCGCTCTTCTACGAAGGGAGGCGTTTCTCCCGTTCACCATCCGTCGTGGCCGGAAACTTCGTCGTATTTCAGCCCGATTCGGATGAGGACATCTTCGGCGTCCGCATCGGCTGGGCGTTCCGCTGATAGAAAGGAGCTCCCGTGGCAACGGCAGTTTTCATCGCCATCTTCGGCGCCCTTGGCTGTCTCACCCGCTACTGGCTCTCTGGCTGGGTGTACACCGTTGTCGGCAGGTCCTTTCCCTATGGCACCCTGGCGGTCAACGTCGTTGGTGCCTACCTTATCGGCCTCATCATGGAGTTTTCCCTGCGGAGCACCCTCGTTTCGCCGACCCTCCGCATTGGCCTCACCATCGGATTTCTCGGGGGGCTCACCACCTTTTCCACTTTCAGCTACGAGACCTTCCGGTTGCTGGAGGAGGGTGATTTTCTTTTTGCCGTCGTGAACGTGCTGGTGAGCGTCGTGGTCTGTCTCGCCTTCACCTGGCTCGGCATTGTCTCGGCCCGCTGCGTGTAAGCAGGAGGAAGGAATCATGGAAAAATTTGTCGGGGAACGGGTTTTGATGCGGATCTTTATCGGGGAGAGCGACCGGTGCGGTCATCAGCCCCTCTACGAGGCCATCGTTGAGCTCTGCCGCCGGGAAGGGTGTGCCGGTGCCACGGTACTGCGGGGCGTGGCGGGCTTCGGTGCCCACAGTGTCTACCACACCGACAGGCTGTTGCGGCTCTCCAGCGATCTTCCTGTGGTGGTGGAGATTGTGGAAACCCAGGAGAAGCTCGACGTGCTTCTGCCAAAGATCGATGAGATGATGGACGGTGGCAT
>DATDMX010000286.1:0-4172 GCA_036518575.1 Geobacteraceae bacterium
AGCGCCAGGCCGAGGTTGAAGTGGGCTTCGGCGATGTTCGGGTTGATCCGGAGCGCCTTCTCGAAATTGGCGATGGCCGCTCCATGGTCTCCCAGCACTTCCTGTGCCAGGCCGAGATTGTTGCAGGCGAGGCCGAACCACTCCTTCAGGTAGCGGGGCTTGATGTTTCCCCGCTCATCATACATATCCCGGCCGTAACGAAAACGGCCGTCGTACATCCCGAGCCGGTCAAGAGCGATGGCGATATTGAGAAGCGTCTTAACGTCCTCGGGGCTGCGGGCATTGGCCTTTACGAGGGCGGCAAGGGCTTCCCGCGGCTCGTTTCTCCGGAGGTGAATGTCGGCCAGATTGGTCAGGGGGAGGGAAAGGTTGGGCGCCTTGGCAACGGTATCCTCCCACAACGTCACCTCGCTGGCCCAGACGACGTTGCGCCTGAACGTCGCCACGGCGAAAACGACGGCCAGCATGACGAGGAGCACGGGCATTGCCAGGACCATGCGCGAGTGCTTCGACAAGACAGGCGCCGCCCCCATCACCCCGGCCGTGAAGGCAATGCAGGCACCAACGGAGGGGAGATAGAGGCGATGCTCAAAAATGACATCGCTGATGGGAATGATGCTCGACTCCACCGTGAGGGTTATGAAAAACCAGAAGATGCCGAAGGCCGCCAGGCGCCGCGCAATGCCGCGGGCACCACGGCCAAGCCAGAAGGCCAGCAGAATAAGGGAAAGAATAAGGAGAAAGGAGAGAACCACCGGCGGCGTCATGAAGGTGTGGTAGACAGGATAGTCGTACATGAGGCGCTGGTCCACCGGCAGCACAAGAAGCCTGAGGTAGGTGACGATAACCCGGAACTGGGTGAAGAGATAATCGAGGCGGGGCATGAGGGGACTTTCCTTGGAAAGAGCATTCAGTCGGTCAAGGATATCCCCGGAAAAGCCGTGCGAGGCGAAGAACCCAAGAGTAACGAGGGCGCCAAGGGCCACGAGCGAAACCACGATTCCCGCCCGCTTGCGCAGGCTGCCGGTGAAGAACGTGAACTCGTAGAGGAGAATGACGAACGGAAGCGTATAGGCGATCTGTTTGGTCTTCATCGCCAGCCCCCCTGCCAGGAGCGCGACCAGATAGAGAAGACCTGCACGTAAGGCGTGGCGGGTTCTTTGGGCACGGCGCGCTCTGGCGTACAGAAGGACGGCGCCCACGTAGAAAAGGGTCGCCAGGGAGGCATAGCGCTGCACGATGTAGGTTACCGCCTGCGTCTGAACGGGGTGGACGACAAAGATGAGGGCGGCGAAAAAAGCGATGATGCGCCCCTGCCGTTCCATGTCTTCCCGCTCCTCGGGAGAATGGGCGGAGGCGACGCACCAGGGGGTACGAAGCGTCTCGGTCACGAGCAGAGACATCAGGCAGGCGGCGAGCAGGTGGATGGAGAGGTTGACCACGTGGTAGCCGACGACATCGGCGCCGTGGAGCCGGTAATTGAGGGCGAACGTGAAGTCGCCGACCGGGCGCGACATCTTGAGGAAGGCCGGAGAGAAGAAGTTTCCGAGCCTGGCGCCGGCAAGCCCCTGGAATATGACGGCCAGGTCGTCGAAATTGAAGCTTGCGGTGAATGTGTTGGCATAGGCGGCCAGGCCGAAGATGATGATGGTGAGGTAGCGGCCCGCTGTCGCAAGGGGGGAAGCATGAAACGTCGATTGGAGGAGAGAGGCTCGCGCCCCGTTTTCACGCATATGGGATCGTCCTGGCAAAAACCTCGGGAATCACCGCGTTTCCACCCCTTTCTCCAGGCGGCGGCGCACAAGAGCGGTAAGGAGAAGAAACCGCCACACTATCTGCTGACGGGGTGCGAAGCGAATGCGAAAATCGGTCAGGCTCGCCGCATGTTTTCGGTAGATGATGGTCTTTTCGGCGACGAATTCGGTCTCCCCGAACATCTCGGCCACCATCCCGAGCCACATGTCATGCATGGGGATACGGCGCGGGAAGGGAAGTGCCACGTCGAGGAGCCCCCGGGAAAAGGCCAGGCAACACCCCTGGTAGCGGTTGGCGAACATGTTGCGGAAAAAACCCGCGCCCGCCTTCAGCTGCTCGAAGATACCGCCGACGATGTCCCCCTCTTCCTCCGCGGCAATCCAGCCGTCGAGGGCGACGAGATAGACGGGGTGCGGAGGGGTGCGAAACTTCTCCCGGATCACCGCCACCTTGTTATCGAGCCAGACGTCATCCTGGTCGGCGAGGGCGATCACATCCCCCGTCGCCATCCTGAGCGCGTTCTCGAAATTGAAAACGGGACTAAAGAAGGAATTGCCGGGAAAAAGGCGGATCCTATTGTCACGGAAGTCGGCGATAATGTCAAGGGTGGCATCGGTGGAGGAATCGTCGGAAATGACGACCTCGTCGCCGGGGTCGAGCTGGGGGAGAATCGTCTCCAGCTGCCGGCGCAAGTGTTTCTCACCGTTTCGTGTCGCCATGCAGACCGAAAGTTTCGTCACGTTCTTCCCTGACCTCAGGCATTGATTATCTTCTTGATGATGGTGTCCCATTCATACTTTTCACGCACTTTGCAGTATCCGGCCGCACCCATTTCCTTTGCTTTTTCAGGGTTATCCAACAGGAAGATTATTTTTTCGGCCAGATCAGCCGGACTTCTATCCTCACTAAGCAAGCCATTCACATTTTCTTCAATCAGACACCTCACGGCATGAACATCTGCTCCTATTACCGGTTTTTTTCTGGACCAGGCCTCTATGTAAACGATCCCGAACGATTCCTGCGAGGACGGCATCACCATCACCTCGCAATCATCCAACAATTCGACTTTTCTCGCATCGTCGAAATCGTTTATTCGCACTATGTTTTGCTGCGCCATACTATCAAGTCCGGCGATGTAGTCGCTTATAGTCCGGGAATACGCTGTCGCTGCTCCAGCAATCACCAGCTTTACGTCCCGGTGGCGCGTCCATACTTCCCTCATGGCGTCGATTGTCAAGAGGACATTCTTGTGAGGAACTTCCTGGCCGAGATGAAGAATGTATTTGAATAAAAAGCCTCTGGCCGCTTTTTCCTGCCTCAGCACGAAGTCGTCCACGCCGACCCCTATTTCCACTATTTTTTCCGCACCGACGCCAATGGCGTTGAAAAACTCGGTTTCTTCCCGGGTCAGGACCAGAATCCTGTCGGCCCTTCTGGCCAGGAACCGGAGTATCGCCCCCGTGTGAATTCCATAGTTGACATGAATGCAGGGAACAAGCAGCAATTTTGTCTGAGGCTTCAGCAACTTCATGAGATAGCCGTAAAAAGGTACCAGTGTTGGGAAGGGCCCGCAGATAATGTGCGTGTATTTCTTCCTGCTGAACAGGTAGGTGGAGACGAATTTCGGGAAATGGGGGCCAATCATCAATGGCGCGAAATCCATTCCCCACCTCCTCCCTTTCGCGGAGTTCCCGCCCGCATAGTCCTTTCGCTCAGGCGCCGGGGGCCCTGTCCTCGCGTTTCTTTCGAGAGTGTTGACAGTCCCCCCCCCCAGCGCGATTCTTCTGAAGATATTGCCGGTTTTTTGCGCAAAATTTCTTATATCCTCGCGGTAAACCGGCACATCGTTAATAATCTCACTTTCCCTGCCGACCGTTTCCGGATTCTTCGAAAAATACATTTCCGGATTTTTCGCGTTCGTGGTGAGAACCTCGACATCCACCCCCTCTTTCCTGAGGTGTTCCGCAATCGACTGCAGAAGCTTTTCGGCCCCGCCGATCGCAGGGTAGTAGTTGTGCGATATTACGAGATATTTCCTGTCCATGTTTCCAATCCGGGACCGCGCAATTTCTGGCTGGTAGGGGGAGCCCCGGTTTTCACCGGAGTGCTTCCGCCAAGGGGGCATAGACTCTTTCGGTGACGAAATTTGCCCGGGCAAAATTCAAAGCGCGTTTTTGCAAAGCAAGGCGTCTTTGTCCGTTCTCCAGAAGCGTGACAACGGCTTCGGCAAAATCCTTCCAGTCATGCGCGACAACAAACGGCGGCTCGTCTGCGCAGGCGATCCCTTCGGCGCCGTTCACCGTCGTGACTAACGCCTTCCCGTGGCAAAGGGCCTCGACGCTCTTGATCTTCAGCCCCGTACCGGCCACGATGGGATTGATGACAATAGCCGCGCGCCTGTACTCGTCTGTAAGGTC
>DATDMX010000287.1:0-2057 GCA_036518575.1 Geobacteraceae bacterium
TCCCTTCACTCTCGTGTCGACGGGCTCCTTGTCCACCACGAGGCGGAGAAAATCTTTATTTTTTCGTTCCCTGCTGAGTTTCATTGATCGTTCCGGGCGGTGACAACAACGCCATTGAAAAAAGAAAAGCCGCGATAATAGGTCGCGGCTTCCGGAGACGTGATTTGGACAAGTGGAAGTTCGCCGCTTTCCTACGCCGGTATGACCCGGTTCAGGTTCAAAGGGTTTGAGCGTCTGCTACGCTCATCTCAGTCCGTTCGGACTCCCCTAGCTGGACGTCTGATTGTCTTCCTAAGCTAAAAGAAATTTTGCGGGAAGTCAATGGTTTTTCCGGTTTTTGACTTTACAGCCGTGGCGCATAAATGATAGAAAATAAAGGTTGAAAAGGCGGGGCCGTCTCCCGCCGTCCTCCTGGAGCATGATCAGTGGATAGTCGTCCTACCATCGCCGAAATCGACCTCGCCGCCCTGCGGCACAATTTTTCCCAGGTGCGCTCAACCATCCCTTCCGGCTGCGGCATCCTTGCCGTGGTCAAGGCTGACGCCTATGGCCACGGTTTCATGGACGTCACCCGCGAGCTGGAGACCCTCGGGGTCACCGCCTTCGGCGTCGCTTTTCTCGCCGAGGGGATTCAGTTGCGCAAGAGCGGTATCGACCGGCCGATCCTCATCCTCGGCGGAATTTACCCCGGCCAGGAAAAGAAGTGCATCGGTTTCAACATCTCCACCGCCGTCTTCTCCCACGAGCAGGCGAGGCTCCTGAACTACGTGGCGGGAAAGCTCTACCGCAAGGCGAAAATCCACGTGAAGATCGATTCCGGCATGGGGAGGCTCGGTATCCGGCACGAGGAGGCCGCGGCGTTCTTTCGCAAGCTCAAGGGGATGGCCAACATCGAGCTCGAAGGGATCATCTCCCACTTCGCCTCGGCCGACGAACTGGACGAGTCGGGCCGGGGCTACACCGAGCGCCAGGCGGCGATCTTTTCCTCCGTGGTGGACATGGCCCGCGCCGAGGGTTTTTCCCCCACCTATATCCACCTAGCCAACAGTGCCGCGGCCTATGCCCTTGATCTGCCCTTCTGCAACCTCGTCCGCCCTGGCATCACCCTCTACGGGGCGCTCCCCTCGGCCGATTTTCAGGGCAAAATGGCGCTCCGGCCGGTCATGAGCCTCAAGAGCCGCATCGCCATGCTCAAGTGGGTGGAGCCGGGGACGAGCATCAGCTATGCCCGCCGCTACGTGGCCCCGGGAAAGACCCTCGTGGCGAGCGTGCCAGTGGGGTATGCCGACGGCTATTCCCGCACCCTCACCAACAAGGGGGAGGCGCTTGTCCGCGGGGAGCGCGCGCGGGTGACGGGCACGGTCTGCATGGACTGGATCATGCTCGACGTGACCCATATCACCGGCGTCACCGTGGGGGACGAGGTGACGCTCCTCGGCTGCGACCGGCAGGGGAACTGCATCCCCGCGGAGGAACTCGCCGACAAGGCGGGGACCATCCCCTACGAGATATTCTGCGGCATCAGCAAGAGGGTGCCGCGGGTCTACATTTCCTGACCACCGGAGGAGCGGTTTCTTGTCGTTATTGACGGAAATGCACGCAGCGGACGAAGGCGCAGACCGTCCCGGCCGGCTCGGACTCCTCCTCGTGGCGGCGGTCGTTGCGGCCGTTTTCTCATTTCTCGTGCGGGAGGTCGTCGACGCCGACACCTGGTGGCAGGTGGCGATCGGCCGGGATATCCTTGCCCACGGGAGCGTTCCCCGCACCGACCATTTCGCCGCTGCCGCCCTCGGGCGCCCCTACCACGACTCCCACTGGCTCTTCCAGGTGCTCCTCGCGCTCGTCGACCGTCTCGGCGGCATGACGGCCGTGGGCGCCACCATGATTCTCTTCTGGAGCGCCACTCTCTTCTGTACCTACAAAGCCGCCCGAAGGTGGGTTACTCCCGACGTCGCCTCTCTCCTCGTTTTCTTTGCCGCCATGGCGTGCAGTGACCGCTTTACCCCCCGGCCGGACATCGTCACCTGCCTCATGATCGCCCTCTACACCCTGCTGCT
>DATDMX010000288.1:0-3010 GCA_036518575.1 Geobacteraceae bacterium
GCCGGGGCAACGCCGCTCGTGGTGAGCTGCGATGCCGAGATCTACGGCGTGGTGAACCTCAAGGACATCATCAAGGGCGGCATCCAGGAACGGTTCCAGCAGCTGCGGAGCATGGGGATCAAAACCGTGATGATCACCGGCGACAACCCCCTTACCGCTGCCGCCATCGCCGCCGAGGCCCAGGTGGACGACTTCCTTGCCCAGGCCAAGCCCGAGGACAAGCTGCGGCTCATCAAGGAGAACCAGGCCGCCGGCTTCATGGTGGCCATGACGGGTGATGGTACCAACGACGCCCCGGCGCTGGCGCAGGCGGACGTGGCGGTGGCCATGAACACCGGCACCCAGCCGGCCCGGGAAGCTGCCAACATCATCGACCTCGACTCTAACCCGACGAAGCTTCTGGACATCGTCGAGGTGGGGAAACAGATCCTCATGACGCGCGGGAACCTGACCACCTTCAGCATCTCCAACGACGTGGCCAAGTACTTCGCCATCATCCCGGCCATGATGCTCTCCGTCTATCCGCAACTGAACGTGCTGAACATCATGCACCTGGCGACACCGCTTTCGGCGATCCTGTCGGCGGTCATTTTCAACGCCATCATTATACCGATCCTCGTGCCGCTGGCCCTCAAGGGGACCAAGTTCCGTCCCCTGCCCGCGGAGAAGCTCCTTATCCACAACCTCCTCGTCTACGGGGTGGGAGGGATGATCGCACCATTCATTGGCATCAAGGCGATCGATATGGCGGTGGCGTTGTTTGTGTAGATTTTTTAACCAGTCGGACCGGTACGACACGTCTGACTCGTCCGGCAAAAAAGGAAAATAACCATGAAAGAACTGAAACCGGCAATTCTTTTCTTCATCGTCTTCACCGTCATCTGCGGCGGCATCTATCCGGCGGTGGTGACCGGCATCGCCTCGGTCGCCTTTCCGGCTAAGGCCAAGGGGAGCTTCGTCACCGACAAGAGCGGAAAGGAGATCGGCTCCAGCCTCATCGGTCAACCTTTTTCCGACCCGAAGTACTTCTGGCCGCGACCCTCCGCAGCCGCCGATTTTGCCTATAACGCCATGGGGTCGGGCGGCTCCAACTCCGGTCCCACCAATCCCGATTATCTGAAGACCGTGGCGGACCGGGTCAAAGCTCTCCGTGACACGGGAATAACCAGCAAGGTTCCGGCTGACCTTGTCCAGGCTTCGGCGAGCGGCCTCGACCCGCACATCTCGCCGGAAGCGGCCGGCGTGCAGATCACCCGGGTTGCCAAGGCACGCGGTGTGAGCGAGGAGGCGGTGACCTCACTCGTTTCCCAGCACACCGAAAGCCGTCAGCTCGGCATTCTGGGGGAGCCGCGGGTGAATGTGCTTGCATTGAATATTGCTTTGGATAAACTGGCCCCATGACTGATGACGTTGACGACAAACGACCATCCCCCGAGGCTCTTCTCAAGCTGGCCCGAGCCGAGGAAGCGGAAGAGGGTCGGGGGAAGCTGAAGATATTCCTCGGCTATGCTGCCGGAGTGGGGAAGACCTACGCCATGTTGGAGGCGGCCTGGCAGCGCAAGCTGGAGGACCGGGACGTTGTGGCGGCGTATGTGGAGTCCCATGGTCGCTTCGAGACCGATTCGCTCCTGTCGGGCCTGGAGATCCTTCCCACGGCCCGGGTGGAGTACCACGGGGTAACCCTCCCGGAGATGGATACCGATGCGGTGCTGGCGCGAAAGCCCCAGATCGCCCTCGTGGACGAGCTCGCCCACACCAATGCTCCCGGCTCGCGGCACGAGCGGCGGTGGCAGGACGTGGAAGAGCTTCTGGCCGCCGGGATCGACGTCTATACTACGGTCAACATTCAGCACTTCGAGAGCTTGAACGACATCGTGGCCCAGATTACCGGGATACGGGTGCGGGAGACCGTCCCCGACCGGTTGCTGGACGAGGCGGCCGAAATCAGGCTCGTTGATATCCCGCCGGAGGAGTTGCTCCAACGCCTCAAGGAAGGGAAGGTCTACGTCCCGGAGCAGGCGGCGTGGGCCGTGGAGAAGTTCTTCAAGCCGGGGAACCTTATTGCCCTGCGGGAGTTGACACTGCGCCGGGCCGCTGTCCGCGTCGACGAGGAGATGCGGGCCTACATGGAGACGCGGTCAATTGCCGGCCCCTGGCCCGCTGCGGAGCGGCTTCTCGTCTGCGTGAGCGGCAGCCCCTTCAGCGAGCGGCTGATTCGTACCACCCGCCGCCTTGCCGACGAGATGAAGGCCCCCTGGCACACGGTCTACGTGGAGACCCCCGGCGGAGGCAGACACGTGCAGGAGAACCGGGAGCGGGTCTGGAAAGACATGCGGCTTGCGGAAAGCCTCGGCGCCCAGGTGGCGACCGTGACGGCCACGGCGGTGGCCGAGGCGGTCATCGACTTTGCCCTCAAGCACAACGTGACGAAGGTCGTGGTGGGGAAGCCCACCAAACCCCGCTGGCGGGAGTTTCTCCGTACGCCCCTCGTTGACCAGATTATCCGCCTGAGCGGGACGATCGATGTCTACGTGGTCAGCATCGAAACCGAAGAGCTGAAATCCGGGGATACTGCGGTCAAGCGGAAGACGGCGATCCCGTGGTTGGGCTATCTGAAGAGTGTGCTCCTCGTGGCCGCCGCAACCCTTGCCGGCGAGCTGGTCCACCCCTTGCTCTCTCCCACCAATATGGTGATGCTCTATCTTTTGGCGGTTGTCCTGGCGGCGGTGCGTCTCGGGCTGCGGCCCGCTATCCTGACGGCGTTCCTCGGGGTGATCGCGTTCGATTTCTTTCTCGTCCCGCCCCATTTCTCCTTCAGCGTTGCCGATACCCAGTATCTCATCACCTTTCTTGCGCTCTTCACGGTGGGCATCGTCATCAGCACCCTCGTCTCCATGTCGAAGGAGCGAGCCGAAGCCATCCGCAAACGGGAGGTCCAGACCGCAAGCCTCTACTATCTGAGCCGTGACCTGGCCGCTGCCGTCGACGTGGGCGCCGTTCTGGACGCCAT